>NZ_JBLYZK010000002.1:0-251886 GCF_048551395.1 Acinetobacter sp. TY1 | reverse complement strand
CCTCATACCCAAGTTGTCACTTGAATTCTGTTCAAATGAGCAGAGTGTTATCTTTTAAATCTTTGTGCAACAAAGCCGATCGGAACTCAATCTACGAAATTGATAAAATTTTAATAATCGACTTCTATATGGCTTATCCCGGTTGTATAAGAGATTTTAAATTCCCTAAAGAGTTACACAACATAAAAAAAGAATTCAATGACTTGAAAAAGGATTATAGAAATCCTATAAACAATTTACAAACATTTCAGAGAATATCAATTTTACAAAAAAAAGCATTATCTAATATATTATCCCAAGGATATTTTGAGATTGATCATTTTAAAAAGGGCTATCTCAAAGTAACAAATAAAAAATTATCGGATGAATTAATATTGATCCTAAAAAATTTTTCCTTTTATGGAGATAGAAGATTACCCCTTCTTTTAATATTAAGTTTTTTAGAAATTAATACAAATGGCGAGAATGGTTTAAAATTTAGATCAGGGTTAATGGAATATCGTTATGAAGATGCTTAAACCAACATTACAAGTAAATAAAATTATCATAACCAAGGAAAATAAAGTTGCTTACAGCGCTGAATTCCATACCGGTTTAAATATAATAACTGGTCAAAATTCATCTGGCAAAACTACAATATTAGATTGTATAGCTTACACTCTAGGCATGGAGGAAATAAAACTTAAAAATGAGGCATTAAGTTGTGATTTCTGCTATTTAGAAATTTCTATAAATGGTCAAACACTATGTCTAAAAAGAGAAATTTCAGAACATAGTAGAAGACCAATATCTATTTTATATGATGAATTAAAAACAGTTGATCAAGAAACTTCCGAATGGCTTACATTTCCAATCAATAGATCTGAAAAAATTAGTTATTCTCAAATAATGTTTAATTTAATGGATTCTTCTGAAAAGAATTTAGATGCATCATCAAATCTAACTATGCATCAAATTTTAAGGTCTATTTACGCGGCACAAAAATATTTACACTTTCCTATACTCACACCATCAACGCACGATGATGCATTAATTAGAAAGACTATTGGAGAATATTTATTAGGTTTTTATAACAATGATCTTTATATTATGCAAATCCAACATAAAGAAAAAGTTAAAAATAAAGAAAAGTTAAAAACAGAATCAAATTTTTTAAAAAATATTTTTAAAAAATCATATTTCCCATTTAATAATAAACAATCTGCTGAAAAGCATTTAGATAAATTAAAAATTGAAAAAATAAAAATTAATCAGGAATTAAACAATACGAAAAGAACACCCAAAAAACTAGAAAGGGATAATTTAAAACAAATAGAATCTTTAAATAAAACTATAAATTCACTTTATTTAACTAAACAATCATTAGAAATACAAAAAAATCAACTCTACTTAAATAGTCTAGATTCTCAAATATTTATTAATGAAATTATAGATAGATTAGAAAGGCTCGAAGAGTCAAAATTTGTACAGAGTTTTTCACATGTAAGTTTCGAATTTTGTCCATCATGTCTTTCTAAATTGGAAAACAACTCATCAAAAACTTGTAATTTATGTAAATGTGATAATGAAAATACTGATGAATATACTAGCCCTCTTTTAAGAATGAAAAATGAACTTTTAATTCAATTAGAAGAGTCAAAAAAAATCGAATTACTTCGTAACGATAAAATCAATGTTATAAAAATACAAATTATAAAAACGTCAGATGAAATTAGAACATTTAGCACTCAAGTTAATAATTTAAGTGAACATTGGAGTGATACAGAAAAAGCAAACCTAACTAGCTTATCCTTCAAATTAGGAAAAATAGATACTGAAATTTCCGAAATTAATAAACTTATACCTATTTATGATGAATTAGAAGATTTAAATAATCGAATTATTATTTTAGGTTCAGAGATTACTCAATTAGAATCTGAAATTACAAATCTTGAAGAGAGCAATTATCAAAATAGGTTGAAAACACTTCAATTATTAGAGTTAAATTTAATAAATTTATTGAAATTAGATTTGCCTAGAGAATCTGAATTTATTGATCCTCAACACATCAGCATAAGCTTTACAGATAATCAGATTTACGTTAACAATAAAAATAAATTCAGCGAAAGTTCAACAGTAATATTGCGACATTTGTTTCATTTAGCTCTACTTAAAACAGCAGACAACATCCCCAATATGAGGTTTCCGAGACTCCTAATCCTTGATGGAATTGATGATGGGGGGTTAGAACCAGAACGTATTATAAATTTACAAAAGATTATTCTTTCTGAACTAAATACCTTAAAAAATAGCTATCAAGTGATCCTTGCAACATCAATAGACAATTTAAGTGAAGCAATGCATCCTTATATCTATACTAGGAAATTAACGACATCTGATAAATCTATAAGGATTTAAAAAAGGCTCTACATTAAGCCCTCTAACTATCTCCAGTATGGTTTTTCTTTTACCTACTATCACTTATTTTGAAGCCCTCTTAATGCGGGCTTTTTTTTACCTATCAAAACACAAAAGTTTCCCAAATTAAAATAATGTTTCCTTCGATAAACTTTTAATTGACAAAAAAGTTTCCTTTGGTAAACTGATCTCGTAAACAACAAAAAGCCCCAACACTTGTAGGCGACGGGGCTAATTGAACTAACGAGGCAATTATGAATCTAAAACCAACATCAATCAACCCCACTGTTACACATCGTGTACAGCGCTTCGGGTTTATGAACTTTCTTAAAGTCAGCGTATTCAGTGCCTTTCTTACGGGTACTCTTGCTCTAGCACTTGCTTATAACCCTCAATTTACCGAGTACAAATTATCAGTTCCTGTACACACCCCTGCTCAAAATGCTGTAGCTGCTATGGCGCTTCAAGAAAATACAGGTACTGCAGTTGTTCGCTTAGATGGCTTCACACTCGATGTGAATTTCAAATACAACACTGTTGAAGAGGACTACGGTGTACCAGGCAGTGATTTCATGAATGCTGAAATCCTAGACCTTGCTGTAGATCAAGCTTACGACAACTCAGGTAATAAAATTTCTGACTTCACCGACTTCAATGACCATTTGACTATCAATGCGATGTTGGTGGCTCACATGCTTCAAAACCGTATGTTGGAGGGCGTTTAAATGACTACTCAAACTATCAAACAAAGCATTTCCCCTGCTCAAGTTTTTGAATCGCTTGGGAAAGGCTTAAAAATGGACTTCGCTGAAGTTGGCACCAATAATTGGTCACATATAAACAATGCTGCTCAAATCAGCATCGCAGATATTTACAGTGGTTTTCTTGAGTTTCGTTTTACACCGGGTTTTGAAAATAGTTGGGAGCGTAAGCAAAAAGAAAAGGCTGCAAACTATTCTTCTGAATTCCTTGGCTACGATGGTAATCGTAATGAGCGTTACCGTGTAGGTACTAAGAGTATTTTCTATTACACACTCGTCAAGATCAAAGATGATGCACATGCCAAATACGGCCTAAAAGGCTTTGAGGTGTACATGGAGATCAACGGTGTGCTCCGCTTTGTAGATAAAGCCACAATGAAAGACTGGGTTATCTCATATATAGAAACTGCACGTAACGCCAAAAATAAAGCAGAACACAACAAGGTTCTCGAAGAAGTTGGGCACTTTTCCTCTCCTGAATATAGAGATTGGAAAAAAACCTCACCTCGTAGCCGTGGAGTATAAAAACAATGACAAATAATCAAAATCCTGATGAGCCAACTAATAATTTTGTAGCTTTATCAAAGATCAATGTGAATGGCCATACTGAAAAGAAAGGTAAATTTACTTATTTATCTTGGGCCTTTGCAGTAGCTGAAGCAATGAAAGCTGATCCACAAGCATCATGGAATTTCCGAGATCCAATGATCTTTAGTGATGGAACAATGATGGTTCAATGTGACGTAATCATGTTTGGTAAAAGCATTTATATGTTTTTACCTGTGATGAATAACACGAACAAAGCAATCCAAAACCCCAATGCTTTTGATGTTAATAGTGCAATGATGCGTTGCTTGGTGAAAGGAATAGCTGCTCACGGTTTAGGTCTTTACATCTATGCAGGTGAAGACCTACCTGAAGAAGAAAAACAGGCTCAGCAAAATCAGAACCATCAACAATCAGGACAACAGCAAAAATCTTTAGATCAGCGTTATCAAGATGCATTGAAATCAATAGCAAATGCAAACAATCCATCAACTTTGGATAAGGCTATAGATACATTTGGTCCAACAAAATTCAATGATGCTATTCAAAAAGCTTGTCAGGCACGTGCTGATCAAATGGGGTGGTCGCCAACTCCACCACCACAAAATCAATCACAACAAAATAATCAAAGACATCATTAATTGGGAGAGTAAGCATGAATATTCTAAATGGTAATGAAGCTTTTTCAGCATTAATGGCCGGCAAAAAGATCATGTGTCGTGCTGTAGATCAATTGGCTGATTTTAATGACTTGGATCAATTCCCTGCCACTATTTTTGCAATGCCTGGTTATGAGTTCTCTATCAAAATTGATTTGATTGAATTGGCAGGTATTACATTCCTAAAGCCCTTTTCTCTTGATGAATTGGTAGATGGCCAAGAGGTTTGTATTGTAGAAAACTTCAACCGAGTTACTTTAACTCGGTTCTGTAGTAGCAATACTCAACTCGTAGAAAATGTTAAAGCAGGATTCGCACAACGAGATCGTGAGAATGCAAGCAAACAGCTCGAGGCGATCCAAAAGGTTTTAGGTTTTGAAAATACGATCTATCTTCAAAAAGGTTATGCAGTAGAAAAAGACAGTGATCAACCTGTTGAAACCAAAAAACGCCAATCACGGAAAAAGACTACTGATGCGTCTGTGGCCATTGCTGACGTTGAGCCTTCAGATGTAGAAAGTGATGATACGCCTTGGGAGGTTGATACGGCTACGAAGCTGAAAACTAAACATGCTTTTACAATAGATGATGTTGAAGCAATTGAGGAAGATCCGGCAAAGATTATTGAAAAATTCACAGCTCAAATCAGTGCATGCACAACAACAGATTCAGCATTAGAACTGCGCTACTCTTTCTCAGCTAACGGTCATCTGAACGATATTCATGTACACCATTTAATGGATTTGGTTGAAGATAAATGCATTGAACTAGATCCAGAGCAATATGCACCAAAGATTGAGATTATCTCTCAAGAGAATGTGACCACCTCTGAAGACAGCTTGATAAATGAAACTGTTGTGCCAGGCGAACCTGCCCCTGAACATCAAGAGCATTTAGACGCAATCCTTAACGCGGTAAATAATGCTCAAACACCAATCGAAGTTAATGCACAAATCCGCTATACAAAATCTTGGAATGAGGAACAGCGCAAACCTGTCATTCAGGCTATGAATAAGCGATTGATCGAATTGAATCAGCAAAAAGAAAAAGTAGCGACAGAACCACCTTCATTAATGGTACAGATTCAAAATACTCAAAATGAGCATGAGTTAAATGAACTCTTGCCTGAAATTCGCTCTCGTCACGCTGATATTCAACCAAAGCTAATGGACCTTGTTAAGAAGCGTCGCTTTGAATTGTTAAATCAGGGTTCGCAGGTGGCTTCATGAAATTCAACTATTCCTCTATCACCCGAACACTCACTGTGTTCGGGGTGAAAATGGACCATATTTTTCAGAACGTCGGTGTCGGTGAAATTGAAGAATTGATTATTGATGCGAAATTTAAAGAAGCGAATTGGAGAGTGTGATGGATATTAAAAATATAGCAATTAGTACAAAAATAGTTATCGAGTCACTTGTCTGTTTGCTTGAAAATGAAAATGTGGATTTATCTTCAATTAAATTCAAAGTTGGAAGTGCTTCAGAAGGCTATGAAAGCCCAGACATGGAGTTTGGAAAATTAATTGATATTGCTTTGGATGGTCTAGAGGAATTAAAAGAGAATCCAACCAAAGCCCCTGAAGGTTTTGTTTTAGTGCCCGTAAAAGAAATCAAAACATGGTATCTAGATGATAGTGAAAATATCTACCGCGAAGATCCTGATTGGCTTTGTGATATTGCAATTGGTGAAGTCGTAGAGGTTGAACATCGAGTTTCTTATGAATTGGATCAAGACCCTGTATTTGCGACTATCCAATGGGATGAAAAAAACGGTGATGTCGGGTATTACAAAACATTCAAGTCAAAAGATGAAGCTGAAAAAGTAGCTGCGCACTGTAAAGCCATGATCGAAGCACAGGAGCAGAACCATGATTGAAATTACATTTGATAAGGTCGGTACTTTTTCTGCTTTATACGCAGCACAAGCTTGGCTTAGAGAAAACGGATATAGCTTTGGGTCTTCATGTGTGGGTATGCCTATCGGGATTCTAAAAGGTACATGGTCGATCGCTAAGTGGCGAAATCTAACAGGAAAAGAGCGCGAACAATTAGATGGCCAACTAATCTCAAAAGACTTCCGTGAAGGTCCAGTGGTTCTTCGGCTTAAAGACCTCGCTACAGATGAGGAAATTAAGGCAGGCACTCGTATCAAGCAAGGGGATAAATCATGATTGAAAAAATTAATCAATTAATGCCGGTTGAAGTTGAGCGCAATAATCATGGTGAATGGATTCATCCTGAAGTTGGTGCTTATTGGGAATCTAATTTTGGCGCTGATACTGAATCTATCACAGGTGCGGATTGGGATGAATTAAAGCTCCACTTCAATATTGTCACTGTAAAAATGTATTTAGAAACATCTGTAAGTAGTGATGACTTTGATGAAATTATGGATGGGTGTGATTTATTAAAATGGAATCCGATTGCACCACATGGTTTTTTCTTATTTTCAATTAATTTTACTGAGGATGGTGCAGAGGCAATTTGGGCTAAAGCGAAAATTGATTTTGATGCAATCGCTCAAAGTTTGAAGGAGGTGTCATGATGGAGAGATACTTAACATCTAATAATATATGTGAGATGTTTCACATAACTAAGCGCACATTAAATCGATGGGAAGTAAAAACACCATGGGGTGTTCCATTCCCTGCTCCTGCCTTTGGTTCTGATGGTGGCACAATGAAGCGCTACCTAATCAGTGATGTAGAAGCATGGGAACAGAAATGTCAAAACATAGACCAACCGAAAAAGGCTATATAGAGTGCAAAATGGCTAAAAACCATAAGACTTTATGGTATTTAGCCCCTTCGAGTGATTGTTAGCACATTTGCCATACTATATACTGTCCCCCAAATTTGAGTCTTGCTAAAAACTTCAGTATTTTCTTTAATGTACACATATGTGTACATAATAAAATTATTAGCAAGAGTATGTAACATTTACCTGTAATAATTCAAGGGTTTAAGTGTCATGGCATTAATCGTTCAAAAATATGGCGGTACCTCTATGGGTACTCCCGAGCGCATTTTAAATGTTGCTCGTCGTGTGAAGCGCTGGCACGATCATGGTCACAAAGTGGTCGTGGTGGTTTCGGCAATGAGTGGCGAAACCAATCGCCTACTTGCTTTAGCGAAAGCCATTACCGAAACCCCTGATCCTCGTGAACTTGACCAAATGGTGTCTACGGGTGAACAGGTAACGATTTCAATGTTAGCAATGGCACTCAATTCAATTGGTGTTGATGCTAAATCGCTTACAGGCCGCCAAGTTGGCATTAAAACCGATAGCGCATTCAATAAAGCACGCATTGAGTCAATTGATACCGATGTTATGACTGGTCATTTAGATGCAGGTCGTGTGATTGTCGTTGCGGGTTTCCAAGGCTTTGATGCTGATGGCAACACCACAACTTTAGGCCGTGGTGGTTCAGACACTTCAGGCGTAGCACTTGCTGCTGCACTCAAAGCAGATGAATGTCAGATTTATACCGATGTTGATGGTGTTTACACCACTGACCCTCGTGTTGCTCCGAAAGCCAAAAAAATTGATCGCATTTCATTTGAAGAAATGCTTGAAATGGCATCTTTGGGTTCAAAAGTTCTACAGATTCGTTCTGTTGAATTTGCAGGGAAATATCAAGTACCTTTACGTGTATTATCAAGTTTTGATAATGACAATGATGGCGCATTCGACGAAGAATTTAAAAAGAACGTCGGGACACTAATCACTACTGAAGCGGAAGACAACATGGAAAATCCAATTATCTCGGGTATTGCGTTCAATCGTGACGAAGCTAAATTGACTATTTTGGGTGTGCCTGATGAACCAGGTATTGCATCTAAAATCTTATCTCCAATTGGTGCTGCAAACATTGAAGTGGATATGATTATCCAAAATGTTGAAGAAGATGGTACAACTGACTTCACATTTACTGTTAACCGTAGTGAATTAAACAAAGCCAAAGCTATTCTTGAAGCAACGGCAAAAGCAATTGGTGCACGTGAAGTTGCAACACGTGGTGACATTGTCAAAGTGTCAATTGTGGGTGTTGGTATGCGTTCACATGCTGGTGTAGCAAGCAAAATGTTTACTGCTCTTGCAGATGAAAGTATCAATATTTTAATGATTTCAACTTCTGAAATTAAAATTTCAGTGATTATTGAAGAAAATTATCTTGAGCTAGCTGTACGTGCATTACATACTGCTTTCGGTTTAGACCGTGAACATGGTGAGTCTAGCGTTCGCGGATAATTTTGAAACACTTATCATAAATTAATCGTTCACATAGGCGATAAAATACGAGAGCCGCTATAGTTTTTTCTGTAGTGGCTCTGTTATATTAGCGCTGAGGGTTTTTTATAAAATTTCAATAGATCGATAAGAATTGCTTAATTCGTCACATTTTTCTGTTAAAATTTTATCGAATACTGAGGTTGTTGCTTTCTATTTGAAATAACTATCGCAGGTTTAGCGTTTTGCAAGGAGATAAACATGCTGATTCTGACCCGTCGTGTCGGAGAAACATTAATGATTGGAGATCAAGTCAGTGTAACTGTGCTTGGTGTCAAAGGTAATCAGGTACGTATTGGTGTCAATGCACCTAAAGAAGTATCTGTACATCGTGAAGAAATATATCAACGTATTCAACACGAACGTGCAATGCATGAACATTTGCAGCACATTGATCAGGAATATCAACCATCTTTTGAAGATGCTAATTTCCAACAAAACGATTTTAACCGATAAGGTTTGATGGTTTTAAAGATAAAGTGGCTCACAAGGCCACTTTAAATTTATCAAATGTTCAAAAATATTATAATCCTAGTGCTTTTTTCACAGGAGCATAGCTACGGCGATGTTCATCAATTACCCCATGTTCTGCAATGGCTTCAAAATGTGCTTTTGTTGGATAGCCTTTGTGTTTCGCAAAACCATATTGTGGATATTTAGCATCCATTTCAACCATTTGATGGTCACGAGTCACTTTCGCTAAAATACTTGCAGCAGAAATATCAGCATGTAAAGCATCCCCACCAACAACTGCTTCACAACTCATCTGTAAACCTAATGGAATTTTATTACCATCGATACGTACATGTTCGGGAGTAATTTTTAGCCCTTCTACCGCACGGCGCATCGCAAGCAATGAGGCCTGTAAAATATTGATTTCATCAATTTCTGTATGCGATGCTTCTGCAATACACCAAGCCAATGCTTTTTCTTGAATCTCAACAAAGAGCTTTTCACGTTTTTTTTCAGTGAGCTTTTTAGAGTCGTTCAATCCTTCAATCGGATTATTCGGATCAAGAATGACTGCTGCCGCTACAACAGAACCAACCAATGGTCCTCGACCTGCTTCATCCGTACCTGCGATATACATATACACGTTCCACTCGTAAAAAAAAGACTGAATAATCAGTCCTTTTTATTTTACCATAAGATTACTTCACTGCTTCAGCAACACATGCATTGATGGTTTTACTGACCGCATTTGAAACAATTGTTGCACGTGCCGATGGATCAATAGCTGCTGTTGCAAGATCTACAGCCGTTACACTTTCTGGTGCTTTTTCACTGACACAACCACAAATTTCAGATTGAATATTGGTTCTTTGTGTATCTGTCATCAATACCGTTGCGGTTTTCCATGCGGGTAAGTTATTTAATTCAGTCGTACATTTCGCATTTATTGCAATTTTTAATGCTGCATTTCCTAATGTTTGCGTCATTGATGGTGTTGCATTTCCTCCGGTAGAATCTGTCGTTGTACACGCAGAAAGAACCAAAGCCAACGGGGCAAATACTGCAATCAGTTTTTTCACAATATGACCTTTCTATACTTAAAAAAATTGTTTAGCTATTTTGCCTAAACTCAACGACAGTGGATAGCCAAATTATTCTGCATTCATGTAGTTGTCTATTATTAGGACAAAAAAATAGGAGCACCATTTTTATAATGCATTTTATATGACTCTGCGTTGCATTTTTAAAACACTCCGTTGAATTTTTACCAATGTTTCTCAACATAAAAGCCCCTATCATGTTCGAAAATACAGAAGATGACTTCACTATGCAGACACAAAATGCTTATTACACAAGAACAGCTCAGTGGCTCCATTGGATTATGGCCGTTATTTTTATTGCAGCATGGCTTGTAGGTTTCTATAGCGGTAATTTTTTAAGTTATGACGTGGATGGCTCATTTAAAGGTATTGTGATTACCTTTCATAAAAATATTGCAACTGTCATTTTATTTTTGGTCGTGATTCGTCTTTTTTGGCGATATACCCATCCTGCGCCAAAACTCCCTGATAGCATGTCGCCTATGATGAAAACATTGGCACATTTAGGGCATTTGGCATTGTATGTGATGTTACTTGCTTTACCAATTACGGGCTGTTTATTCAGTTGGAGTGCCGGACATCCTGCCCCAGTGTTGTATTTATTTGAGATACCTCGTTTAGTTCAAGAAAATGATGATATTTTAATGATTGTCAAACCCTTGCATATTTATTTGTCTTGGGCTGTGGGTTTGCTGATTGTTGGGCATATTGCAGCAGCACTTAAACATCATTTTATTGATAAAGATAATATTTTACGTAGTATGCTCCGTCAAAAAGATTAAACCTTTTTAACCCAAAGCCAATACTAAAAAAGCCGATCAAGACCTCTTGCCTTGATCGGCTTTTATTTTGAATCAACATGAGTCAACGTTAATTTTTATTATTTACATTTATCTTTTTGCGTATTGGCTTTTAAGTCCCCAATAACCGACATACAAATAGCTAATTTTCCTAGACCTTTTGCTGTGGATCAAAAACAATTTTCACAGGAAAATAGCGTACAATTTTAGTGAAATTGCCCTTTGCATTATCGGCAGGTAGCAACGCAAAATCGAAGCCACTACTGCGTGAAATACAGTCTAAAGTACCAAAAAATGTACTTATCGCCTTATGACACTTTAGACAATTGCGTTTCTTTTAAATTGGCTTCAATCCATAAATAATCTAAAGGTGCAATCACGAAAAGGCTTCTACCGACACTCAATTTCTCTCACTTTACGATAAGATACTATTCCATCTCTTGGTGCAATCAGTTGAGTCGCCCTCAAATTATTTTCACTTTGATGTAAACCTGCTTAAGCTACACTTAACTCAGTCGTCAAACTTGCTCTTTGTGCCTGTAAAACTTTAATATTTTGTTCATTTTTTTGAATTTTTACTATAGTAAATTTTACATTGCTTTGTTGAGTGATGAAGTCTTCCTGCACCATATAAAAATCACTTTTACAGAACCCACCAATATTCACTAACGCCTTTGTACGTTTTAGATAACCGTAGCGAATTGCTGTGAAGCATCAGCTGCAGAAATCTAAACTTTGACTATCACTAAATACCCGACTTAAAGTACCTTGTATTGTATTCAACGCTGATTGTATTTTCTCACTTTGCAACTGCATGTGCTTATCCCAATGTCGCTGAATATAGTTTTTCACGCTCATTGATAAAATGGCTGAATACTCTAACTCCTCCTGATAAACCCAATACACGTGCATGAAAACAATGCCACAGGTAGGTCACTCTACAAGCAAAATGTCATATAACACTAAATTTAGGGTTACAAGTGAACATAATCCTGCCCTAACCCGTTACTGAAATCTGCCCAACATTATAAAGCGTGACCATCCATTCAACATATTGAAAATTCACATGTCATATATTGTTATACAAAAATAATGGACAATGAAAAGTACGACTAATGGCAGTACAAAATGTTGAAACAGATATACTGATCAATCGTTGCAGTGATGCTTGATCAATTTTTTTCTTTGAACAGTGATGGCAATTTAGCTTTATGCCTTTCTGCAATTTGTTATTTGAATAGTTTTATTTTGTATAAAAATAACTTAATAAAATTCAATTATTTGTATTTATTTTCAACATGCCTATTTTTGACATTTCCCTATCTATCATTCAGTTGCATATATCTGAAAAGAATCCATCTAAAAATTTCTTTAAACCTACTTCAAAATTTCTTGTGTACAACCTTTGATACTATTCACCACAGCATTCTGAATGAGTTTATTTTTTGCAGATTCATTAATTGTTGCCATTAATACATCCTTACTTGAAACGTCATTTAAAGCATTTTCACTGACACATCCACAAATCTTTTTTTGTGCATGATCTTGTTTTGATGTCGACCAAAAAAATGAAGACGCTTGCCAAATTTTATTGGCTTTCAATTCACGGCCACATTGTTGTTCAATGAGTGGCTTTAACATTTTTTGTGCCACAGACTGATTCTTTGTTACATTATTGGTAGCATAACTCACCGAACTCATAAAAATAGTCATCATTAACATCAATAAAACTTTCACAGCTTTTCCTCAAAATTTTAAAACAACAAAAAAGCAGTGAATTGACACTGCTTTTTTGAGATTTAATTCATATTTAAATTAAACCAAAGCATCAATTTTTGCATTCCACTTATTTTTTTCTTCAGCAGAAATAAATGAAGCGTCAAATGAGTTTTTAGCTAATGTTTTCAACTCTATATCGGTCAAATCAAGTGCTTCTGCAATCGCAATAAAGTTATCATTCATATAACCACCAAAGTAAGATGGATCATCTGAATTCACTGTAACATGCACGCCTTGTTGCAATAGACGGTGAATATTATGTTCAGCCATATCCTGAACAACTTTTAGCTTTAAATTGCTCAGTGGACACACTGTTAAAGGCATCTTTTCAGCAATTAAACGTTGCATTAGTTTTGGATCTTCTTCAGAGCGTACACCATGATCAACACGGTTTACTTTCAATAAATCTAAAGCTTCCCAAACATATTCAGCTGGTCCTTCTTCACCTGCATGTGCAACGATAAGAAAGCCTGCTTCATGTGCTTTAGCAAAAACACGCTCAAATTTTGAAGGTGGATGACCCACTTCACTTGAATCTAGACCCACGGCAATAATTTGATCTTTAAATGGTAAAGCTTGCTCAAGTGTTGCAAAAGCAGCTTCTTCGCTCAAATGACGTAAAAAACACATAATCAAATGCGAGCTAATGCCTAATTTGACTTTGGCATCATCACAGGCACGTTGTAAACCATTAATTACAGTTGCAAAAGCAACTCCACGGTCAGTATGAGTTTGTGGGTCAAAGAACATTTCTGTATGTACGACTTGATCTTCAGCACATTTTTCAAAATATGCCCAAGCCAAATCATAAAAATCTTGTTCGTGAATCAGTACATTTGCCCCTGCATAATAAATGTCGAGAAAAGACTGTAAATTATGGAAGTTATAGGCTTGTTTAACTTCTTCTACCGATTTATATGGAATATCAATATTATTACGCTGAGCAATGGCAAACATGAGTTCAGGCTCAAACGTTCCTTCAATGTGTACGTGTAATTCTGCTTTGGGTAAAGCACGAATGAGTTCTAAGCGATTCATGTTACGTTCCTCGAATAAATCTTTTTCATATGTATTGATCTATTAATGGATCATCATTCATCAATACACAAGAGATATAAAATTAAAAAAATTGAAAATAAAAAAGGGTGCAAACTGAGTTTACACCCTTCAATAGCAATGAAAAATTAGCCGCCAAATGCAACGAATTTAATCACCCAAAGTACAGCAATAATCCACACCATATACGGTACAGTTTTCGCTTTACCTGTAAACAATTTCACCAAAGCATAGCTAATAAAGCCCATTGCAATACCATCGGCAATTGAATAGGTAAATGGCATAAATACGATGGTTAAAAATGCTGGAACGGCTTCTGTAATGTCATCCCATTCAATATTGGTGATGCCCTGAATCATCAATACACCCACAAATAATAATGCTGGTGCAGTAGCAAAACCTGGAACAGATTGAGCCAATGGTGCAAGGAACAAACACGCAATAAACAATAGACCAACGACAACTGCTGTTAAACCTGTACGTCCACCTGCAGCAACTCCTGCTGAAGATTCAATATAAGGTGTTGTTGAAGATGTACCTAAAACTGCACCAGCAACAATTGCAGTCGAATCAGCAAATAAAGCCTTTTTCAAACGTGGCAATTTACCGTCTTTGAGTAAGCCTGCACGATGTGAAACGCCAACCAATGTTCCTGTTGAGTCAAATAAATCGACCAAGAAGAAGACGAAAATCACACCCACTAAACTTGCGGTAAATAGACCTTCAAAGTTCATTTGTAAGAATGTCGGTGCAATAGAAGGAATTGTTCCAACCACACCTTTAAACTCATTCAAGCCTAATGCTGTTGCAAGACCTGTCACGACTAAAATACTGATAATAATTGCGCCACGCACTTTAAAGAAATGCATAACCACAATCATAAGAAAGCCTAAAAGCGTCAGTAAAACTGTTGGTTTACTTAAATCGCCTAAACCTACTAGCGTTGCTTGATTAGCAACAATAATTCCTGAGTTTTTCAATGCAACTAATGCAAGGAATAAACCAATACCACCACCAATGGCAAACTTCAAAGACATTGGAATAGCATTGACAATCGCTTCACGAATTTTAAACATGCTAATTGCAATAAATACTAAGCCTGATACAAAAACAGCTGCTAAAGCAGTTTGCCAAGGTACACCCATGCCTAAACATACCGAATACGTGAAATAAGCGTTTAAGCCCATTCCCGGTGCCAGTGCAATTGGATAGTTTGCAACAATACCCATGACCAAACAGCCAATTGCAGCAGCCAAACAGGTTGCAACAAAAACAGCACCATGATCCATACCTGTTTCAGAGAGAATCAACGGATTCACAATGATGATGTAACACATTGTCAAAAATGTCGTTAAACCCGCAAGGATTTCGGTTTTGAACGTTGTTTTATTCTCGCTGAGTTTAAATAAGCGTTCGAGCAAACCCGCTGAAGGATTTGGATTCGTCATTGTAGAGCCCCTGCAATTTGAGCTATGCGGAAGAAAATGATCTATTTAAAGATGCATGCCAAGTCAGCAAAATGCATTCAATAAATGTACCAAGAATAAGTAATAGATATAAATAAATTGAATGAAAAAAGCTGCATCATTTGCAGCTTTCTATACAATTGATTTCAATCAGGCTTATACACCTGAAACATTCATACCCTTTAATATTTAAAATTATAACATACTGTTTTAAAAAAATTAGCATCTCACGATAAGCGTATGTAAACGCATTAGACATTTCTTTATTGTGCTTTCTCAACATACGCTTAAAAACTGACAATAATCATTTATACTGAATCTAATTCAATGCATTATTTTCTGTGAGTAAATGCTGATTATAAGGATTACTTTCAATTATTTTAATCGACTGATGTGCATCCTTAATAATCTGTATCACTTCTGCCTGCTTTCTCTTTTTTTGCACATCAAGATAAGATAAATACCCCACGCAGAGTATTACGCTTAAACCCACACCAATCGGTAACATCAATTTATACATTTTAATGACCCATATTCTTATTATTGCTCAATAATTATATACAAACGATCATGTCCCAATGATTTTTTTATTACATAATAAGCTTAATCACCATCATTTTTTTTGATGCGTTATTTCATTAAATTGTCACTCAATTTTGTTATGTAAACAAACTCTCAAGCATTAATTAGAATAGCTGAGAGTTTGTTTATTTGAAAATTAGTTTTATTCATTCAAAGTTCTAATGACTAAACCCCACTGATCATAAGCCTATTAATAATGACTAGTGCATTGGAACTTCTTCCAAATCTTGCTGTCTTGCACCAAGTTCTGACCGTACGACTTGTTGTTCAAAACCCGCTCGATCAATTACGGCACGCTCACTTCGATCCATCAATGAGACAACACAACTCACAATAAAAGCTAAAGGCATCGAAAATAATGCAGGATTATCATAGGGGAAAATAGCTATTGCATGCCCCATCACCCCGACCCATACCGTTGGTGATAAAACTACAAAAATGATTGCAGAAATAATTCCTGTAAAACCACCCCAAATTGCGCCACGAGTCGTTAAATCTTTCCAATACATTGCCAAAAACAAAACCGGAAAATTTGCAGATGCAGCAATGCCAAAAGTCAGCCCCATCAGAAAGGTAATATTCATTTTTTCAAAAAGGATGCCGCAAGCAATTGCAATTATTCCCAATCCAATCACAGCAAAACGTGAAACTGCCATTTCTTGTTTTTCAGTTGCTTCACCTTTTTTGATTACTTTTTGGAACAAATCATGTGAAATAGCAGATGCACCCGCAAGCGTTAAACCTGCCACTACAGCCAAAATCGTTGCAAATGCGACAGCAGACAAGAAACCAAGTAATAAATTACCACCGAGCGCGCCAGCTAAATGAATTGCAACCATATTTGAGCCACCGATGAGCTCACCACCGACGATTCCATCGACATAGAAATTTGGATTTGTTCCTATAATCGTCACAGCAGCAAGTCCGAGAATGCATACTAAAATAAAGAAATAACCAATATAACCAGATGCATAAAATACCGATTTACGTGCATCTTGTGCATTAGAAACAGTAAAGAATCGCATAAGAATATGTGGCAAACCCGCTAAACCAAAAATTAGACCAATGGATGTAGAAAGTGCATTAATTGGATTTGAAAGCATTGAACCAGGTTCAAGTACTTTCTGCCCAAGTTGATGATTTTGTACAGCCGCAGCAGCTAAACGATCAAAACTAAAGCCAAAATAACGCAGACATAAAAAGACCAATAGCGTACCACCAAACAATAGTAAAATAGCTTTTACGATTTGAATCCATGTCGTTGCGAGCATGCCACCAAACATGACATATACCAGCATTAAACAACCAACTAGCATGACTGCAAATTTATAATCAATACCAAATAAAAGCTTAATTAACTGTCCTGCACCGACCATTTGTAGTAATAAATAACAACTCACTACAATCAGGGAACCACACTTTGCAAGAATACGCGTTTTTGACGGATCTAAACGATATGAGACAATATCTGCAAAAGTATATTTACCTAAATTCCTTAAACGCTCCGCCATTAAAAAAGTCAAAATTGGCCAACATACAAAGAATCCCGTGACATAAATAAAACCATCATACCCTTTAAAAAATACCATACTCGATGCACCAAGTAAGGTTGAGGCAGACATATAATCACCCGCGATCGCTAAACCATTTTGTTGCGCAGAAATTGAGCCTCCTGCGGTATAAAAATCATCTTTAGAGTGTATTTTTCTCGCTGCATGCCATGTAATGAGTAATGTAATTCCAACAATCACGCAAAACATGCTAATTGCAGTCCAATTAAGTGAGTGTATCTTAGTCGCAGCTTGAGCTTTACTCGTAAAACCCATTATTAGAATAGAAAGTACATATTTATTCATATTGATACTCCCTTTTAAGCTGTGCTTTGACTTGGTCAAAATGGCGATTGGTTATATAAATATATACCCCTGTAATGAGCCAACTTAAAATAATCACTAGAGCTGCGATAGGCATGCCAACCGTAATAGATTGATTGCCAAGTGTTTGTGCCAATAGTTGCGGATTAAAGCATGCCACACCTATAAATATGAAATAAATCAATAAGACACTCATACTCAACCACATAGCAAAACGATTTCGTGATTTGACCATATTTTTAAATGTCGCATCATTTATGATGGCGTCTTCTATTTGTTGTTTCATTATAATTACTCCCTGTTATGCCCGTTTTTAATTTTTAAACAGCATCCATTTGCTGAAAATAATCGTGATATTGCTCCCTTAAATGCTTTTTACTGATTTTCCCTGTTGGCGTATGTGGAATTTCTTTTACGCTAATTGTCGCCGATGGCAGTGACCACTTATGTAAATGATTTGATAAATACATCAACATTTCTTCATGACTCAAAGTTTGATTTTCCTTTGCCACCACAACTAAAAGAGGTCTTTCGCCCCATTTTGGATGAGCGACTGCAATAACAGCCGCTTCTAAAATTTTAGGATGACCCATTGCAGCATTTTCAACTTCAACACTACTAATCCATTCGCCACCAGACTTAATCATATCTTTCGCACGATCAGTAATATGCATATAGGCATGCGTATCTATCGTGGCAATATCGCCTGTATCAAACCATTGTCCATAAGTCTGCTGTTCAATCTGAGCTTGTTGTCGCGATAATTGTTGTGCAGATGTATGGATATATTGATGAACGACAGTATGTCCTCGTATTTCAAGAATGCCTTCTTGTACACCATCGTGAGCTAATAAATGACCGTCATGATGACGTAATTGCATTTGCATTCCAAACACAGGACGACCACACTTAATTACTTGTGTTTCAAAATTTTTTTGATCTATTTGAGTTCGATTAATTGCCCCTAAAGAACTCGTTTCAGTCATACCCCAGCCATTTTCAATTTGGATACCTAGCGCATGCATACTCTGAATCAATGCTAGAGGTGCTGCTGACCCACCTGAAATTGCGCGTTTTAAATTGAGTTTAATCTGAGGATGATTTGATAAATATTCTTTAAATGCTGTCCAAATAGTGGGCACAGCCATCGAAATATCAACATTTTCTTCTTGCATAAGGCTGACGAGTTTTTCGGTTTGTCCTGCAAACTGATTGGGCCAAACCAACTTTGCACCACATAAAATACCGTTAAATGGCATATCCCACGCACTAATATGATAAAGCGGCACAATTGGCATCATTACACTGCTGCGATGTAAACCTACAGCATCATTCATACTCATAATCAGTGCATGCAATACCGTACTTCGATGCGAATACAACACACCCTTAGGCTGCCCTGTCGTACCTGATGTGTAACACAGCCCGCTTGCTCGTTGCTCAGGAATATCCTGCCAATCGTAATATTCAGGTTGAATATTGATTAATGCTTCATAAAATTGGAATGGAAATTCTGCCATTAGCTCATTTTGAATATCACCAAGAACAATCACATATTTTAAAAAACTTTGGAACTCTTCATAAAATTGATTAAGTAAAGGTATACATTCAGGTTCTATTAAAAGTACCTCATCACGTGCATCTAAAATAATTTGCTTAATTTGTGCAGGTTGAAGTTTAGGATTGATCGTGTGATAAATTCGTCCTGTACAAGGAATGGCATAATGCAATTCCATATGTTGATGGGTATTCCACGCCAAAGTACCAACTTTTGCATCAAAAGAAATACCTAGTTGATCCAGCACATGCGCAAATTGAGCGACTCGCTTAAACGCAGCTTTATAGGTATAATGATGCGTACTCACACCATCTGATTTAAGTGAAACAATTTCCTGATCTGCATGTACCATCATTGCATGTTGCATGATTGAGGTAATGTTCAGATTACAGTGCATCATAAGTCCATTCATGATTATTCTATCCTTACACAATTTTACAACTGAGTTTCAAATAGAATATTGCAACTATAATGCCAACTATTTAATTATTATTTTTCAATAATTTATTGTTTTTTATTTAATCTAAAACAGTTCAATATTGAAATTTTTTCAAATATGAAATACTAAAATTGAATAGATAGTAAAAAACTAAACCTTCAATAACTTCATTTTCCGCCATAGCGTGGTACGGCTAATATTCAAATTTTGAGCTGCTATATCTAAGTTTCCATCTGCTGTTGCAATGGCTTGTTCAATCAATTGTAATTCTTGATTGACTTTGACTGCTTTTAACGGGCTCAATTGTGCATCGAAATGAGTATCGAAATCACGTTGTTGAAACAATTCAGGAATATGTAAGCTCATAAATGTTTGATTAAGCATAGAATGATCGAGCTGCCACATCACTGCAAGTCGTTCAATAATATTTTCAAGTTCACGAATATTTCCAGGCCAATGATATTTTTGTAAGGCTTTGAATAAAAATGCAGGCATATTTTCTACATTTAAAGCATGTTTTTTTAAAAAATGTTCAACCAAAAGTAAAATATCAACACGGCGCTGTTTCAACGATGGAATATACACACGCAAAATATTCAAACGGTAATATAAATCTGCTCGAAACTCTCCAGATTTAACCTTTTCCTCAAGATCACAATGCGTTGCCGCAAGTACACGAATATTCACTGTATGGCTGACTGTTGCACCTAAACGATTAATTTGACGCTCCTGTAACACACGTAAAAATCGTGTTTGTAAATGCAACGGCATATCACCAATTTCATCGAGGAATAAAGTGCCATTATGTGCAGCTTCAATCAACCCAACCTTGCCATTTTTTTTTGCCCCTGTAAAAGCCCCTTCCACATAACCAAATAATTCACTTTCAAGAATACTTTCAGGAAATGAAGCACAATTAATTGCCACAAAAGGCGCATGGGCACGTGAGCTTTGTTGATGAATACTTTGAGCCAATAACTCTTTACCTGTTCCACTTTCACCAGTAATCAAAATAGTGGCTTCAGTTTGAGCATATTGTTTGGCAAGTAAAATACTTTGTTGGAGTTGAGGATCTCGCGTGATTAAATCGGTGAAACGATAACGTGTATTAAACTTTCCGACTGAAACTTTCCGAAATTCACCACTTGACTGTTCAAGTGCATCGAGATCTTGCACACTTAAAATAAAGCCATCGATATGCTCTGTTTTGAGCACCGATAAATGTGCTGCAAGCTTCTTCGCACCCACATATAATATTTGATGAGTATTTTCGATATTTAAATCAAAATTTTTAAACAGCCTATCAACTGGCTGATTTAAAAGACTGTGCTCAGTTTGCCCCAATAGGGCAAGCATAGATTGATTGGCAAAATGAATTCTACCTGTCTTTAAAATCAGACAAATACCATCGGTCAAATGGTTGAAAATTTCAGTTAAACGCTGATTTTGCTGTTTTTCTTCTCGGATTTTTTCGAGTCGCTGTAATGCACTATAAATATGATCTTGTAAAGAATTTTGACTAATAGCAAGCTGTGCCGCTAGACCTAAATTAAGTGCCATTTCGACTGCAACAGGTGAACCAATCACTGCATCAAACTGCTGTTTACGCACCTGCTCGACCGTTTTTTTCGCAGCTAAAAATGAATCGTAGCTGAATTGTTCTATTTGCAATGCAAAAACGTCAGAATATTGCGTCAAGTTAACGCTAGAAGCATTGCCCAATAAGGCAATTTTACGGTATTGCTTTAAATTGGAGATGGCTTGAATGACATCAAAAGCCCCTGTTCGAATAGGATGTAATTCTATAGGCAATTTTTTTTGTAAATAGTGCGCCGTTGCACCCGTACACAGTAAAATTTGACTACCATTTTCAACGAGTTGCTGTGCCACTTCAAGTACATCGGAAATATGGCATTCAACAAAACCAACTTGTTCCGAATGCATCTGTGCTAAAGTTTGCTCAGCAAGCTGACGAAACCCATTCATACTTGGCGTTTTAATATAACTCACCAAAATATTAATCGGTTTCTGATTCAGCATGATTTTTCTTCCTTATACGAGTGCACCACAACTGTGCCCACAATCCACTTTAATTTCTACACCGGTCATTCCACGACCTGCCTCTGATGCTAACAACAATAGCGCTCCATTTAAATCGGAAAATTCAACAAAACGGCGCATAGGAATACGTTTTAAAATTGCTTGCCCTACATCGCTGAGTAAATAATCTTCATTAATTTCAGTCACCATATAACCCGGTGCAATCGCATTGACACGTACATTGTAGCGAGCCAATTCTGCTGCCATCACTTCGGTTAAATGTCGTAAACCTGCTTTTGATGCACAATAAGGTGAAACACCTAGATTAATCGATTGAGATAAAATAGAGGTTATATTGACAATAGAACCTTTAACTTTATGTTTTCCCATGTGTTTAACAACTTCTTGCGAACACATCCAAGGTGCTTTAAGATTTGTTCCAAGTACCAAATCCCAATCATCATCGGTGTTCTCTAGAAAGCGTTTACTGTTGCCCACGCCTGCATTATTGATGAGTACATCGACCTGAACCTGCTTTGATTCCAAATCACTCAACATCGCTTGCACTGCTTGACGATCATTAATATCAAACTGATATGAATAAATTTTGACTGCATATTGCAGTGCAATTTTTTGTTGTAATTGCTCTAGTCGTTCTGCCCGTCTTGCGCAAATAATAATATTTGCACCATGTGAAGCAAAAAACTCTGCAATATGTTGCCCTAAACCGCTCGATGCACCAGTCACAATAATATTTTTATCTTTAATATTAAACATTTTAAGATTCTCCATAATCTATGATTTCAATTTAGCGGTAATACACTTTTGTTTTAGGTTTTACCGTTCAATAGTTTTTGTGAAATACTCATGCGATGTACCTCATTGGCACCATCATAAATACGGAATCCTCGTGCATCTTTGAAGATTTTACAAACTAGATTTTCATCGGTAATTGCCTGCCCACCGAGCATTTGCAAACTACGATCAATCACCTTCCAAATATTTTCTGAGCTAATGACTTTGACAAGACTCGACTCATAATTTCCTTTTTCATTTAGATCAAGTACTTGTGCACAGTAATGCACGGCTAAACGGGTACTGAGCAAATCCATTTCATTATCAGCGAGCATAAAGCCTACGCCTTGATGATCACCCAAGCGCTTACCAAAGGTTTCACGTTCACGTGCATATTGAGTCGCAAGATCATGCGCACGGCGAGCTTGTCCTAACCAACGCATACAATGTGTTAAGCGAGCAGGTGCAAGACGAACTTGTGCATATTTAAAGCCTTTGCCAATTTCACCAAGTACATTTTCTTTTGGAATACGCAAATTCTCAAAACGTAAAATGCCATGCCCACCACTAAAACATGAATCCATGGCATTCATATTTTTTTCTAAAATGAAGCCTTCTGCATCAGTTTCAGTTAAGAACATCGATGCCGTGCCGTCTTCCATTTTTGCCATAATAATGGCAACTTTAGCACCATCGGCACCCGTAATAAGCCACTTACGCCCATTAATGACATAATCATCTCCATCCAATGTTGCTGTGGTAAGCAGCATTGTTGGATCTGAACCTGCACCAGGTGCAGGTTCAGTCATTGCAAAGCAAGAACGAATTTTCCCCTCAACCATCGGCTTTAACCAACGTTTTTTCTGCGCTTCACTCGCTACAATATCCATCAAGTGGATATTGCCTTCATCAGGAGCATGAACATTCATTGCTGTTGGTCCTAATGGGGAATAACCCGCTTCTTCAAAAGCTACTGCTTTTTGAATATGCGTCCATCCCTGCCCCCCCATTTCCACACTTGCATGCGGGGTTAATAGATGATGTTCACGTGCCTTTTCAATTAATTCAGCACGTAATTCATCACTTGGTCCATGACTGTCTTGACGAGGATCATTTTCATAGGGAATCACCACATCACGAATAAACGTACGGACACGTTTTTGTAATTCGAGTAATTCAGGACTCAGTGTTTTCATATCATTTCTCGTTTAAATCCATTTGTTTTCATATATATTTGATACACATCATCAAGTGCATTGTGTGTTTCATTAATCTTTAGAACATTATGAGCTGTAAAGTTTTGCAGCAAAATTCGGGTTTCTATGATCTGATCATTTTCAATAAAATAATCCAATATATTAAGACAAGCATAATTCTGTTCTTGTACCTGAATATCCTTTTCATTTAAGCCATGCGCATGATTGAGAAAAATACGATTCACCGCATCATGTGAGGACACTAAAATATGTTGATGCTGTAAATCTGCTTGTTGTAGCAGTATTTTTTCTAACCAATGGGTTGTGCGCGCTTCAAATTCATGCCAACGTTCACCTTGCATAAAAGTATCTAAAGCATAACGCCTATGTTGATAGGCTTTTTTAATGACAATATGTGCCTGAGTCGAATCAAGCTCTTTTAAACGTCCAGACTTAATTTCACGAATATCATCACAAGACTGAATTGTTGAGTTACGCTGCGTACTCGCCAAAATTTCAGCTGTTTGAATAGAACGTGGCATGGTCGATGAATAAATTTGATCCATCTGCACTGCTTTTAATTGTTCAGCCAACTGACTGATTTGTGCTATACCCGTTGCAGACAATGGTGCATATTTAGGATTCACAGGTTGATGTTGCTTATCAAAATATTGCACATGACCATGACGTATCAAATAAACACGAACCCTTTTTATCATGTTGATTTTCCTGTTTTAATCAGGCTCATTTCAAGTTCATTGAGTTGTTGTAAAATAGCTAACGCATCAGACTGAAAAGCTGTACGCATATCCTGTGAAAGCTGCTCCATACTTTGTTCCACATCCTGCACAGGAAACTGAAAATGTTGCTGAAACAAATCAAGTTGTTTGGTCTGTGCACGTTCAGACGATTCAATATAATTTTTCAGAATTTCAAAACTACGCTGTAACATCAATAGGTTATAACGAGATTCTGGATGTTTAGGCATCAACTCATGTTTCAGTGTGGCTTGACTCGCTTGGATCAATTCTAGAATTTTTTGTTGAGTCATTCTTTTTCTCCAATGATATCCAAAATGTTTTTCTCAAGCTGTGGTACTAAAAACTCAGTGAGTGCTAATTCTAAAGAAGCTTGGGTATTATTTTGATTACGGTTGGACTGTTGCATTGCAATAATTGCCCAACGCACATGCGATAAAATATGCCAAAATTTCAATTCAAATTCAGGGATATATATCTCAGTGCGCTCAGCATAGGCTTGCATGAAATTCTTATATGCACCAATTCCGCCTGCAATTTGATTGTCTTGACCAAAACGCCAACATTTTGCAGTAAACCAACCAATATCTTCACGGCGATCCCCCCAATGGCTAAATTCCCAATCTAAAATACCCGACACATGATCTTGATTAATCATGATATTTCCTATGCGATAATCGCCATGGATCAAGACTAAATCATCAATTACAGGCTTTTCATGCAACATCCAACTCAATGCAAACTCAAGTACAGGACGATGTCTTTGTAATTTATCGAGTTGTGCATATAAGTCAGCAATTAAGTCGCTTAGATACGTCTCTTTTTGTGGTTTTGGTAAAATTTTTTCAATCTCGGCATCAGTTTCAATCTGATGCAAATCTGCTAAACGCTGCCCAATATCTTTTAAGATTTTTTGTTGTAATGTCTCATCTTTCAAACGAACCAATTTATGACCTTCTGCACTCCCTGAAATTTTTTCCATTATAAAAAAATCACTATTTAAAAAATTATCTTTTTTTTCAAATAATAAGGGCTGTGGCACACAAATATTTAACGCATGTAAACGTTCGAGTAAACGATATTCCTGCTCACGGTCAGAACTAACTTCTACGCTTGTTTCAGAATTTTTTCTCAGTACAATTTCAAAATTTTCATGATTTTTCTGACCTAAAATTGCCCAGTTTTCTTGAATTGCACCACCACTGAGTTTTTTGATACTCATGTCTGTATTTCGATCAAAATCCAGTCGCTGTACAAGCAGATTTTTTAAATCCTGAAATTGCACGTCATCCATAACACATCTCCTTTTCAGTAATAGGTTTGCAAGGAGTATGCCAATTTTATTTTTATTAAATATCAATTAGTTAAAAATATTATTAGTTTACAATAATGAAATAATGTTTCAAAAATGAAAAAAACGTCCCTCATCGTTTTATAGATAGAAGCTGTCCTAACAATTTGAAATTTTTATTTTAATGAAATAGATCTGAGAATAGAGTAGTACGATTGAATGATATTAATCGTTGACATATAAGGACTTTGGCTTATTCACTCGCACATATTTTCAGTGCAAAAATAGTATTGAATAAGCCTCAATATAAGATCAATAACTTCAAAAAGTTTGATCTTAGACTTTTATCACGTTGTATCTGATTTAGAGCACGTATTTCCAAATAATAAAACCAAGGAAAAAGCCTAAAAATGAATACGAAGTAATAATGAAAAAAACAAACCATGCTTTGTTTTTGGTGTTAAAAAAATTCATACATTCATCTCACTTGAGCAGATGTCATTATTTTGAAGATTTCTGATTCGAAATAAAATATACAGTTTTGATCAAAAATACTATAACAGATGATAACAGCACGTTTAATGCTCATCTATATATGCATATGTTAATACTATATTTTATATCATTTTTTATAAAATTCACTATTCAATATACATTTCGCTATTTTTCAAAAAAATACACAGCTCATGTTAAAATTAAACTGGAATATTTATTTTGAGTTCCACTGTATCGCATAAATATAGTCGATGATTGACAGAATCTATAACGCATTGCATTTCCATACCATAGAGCATTCCTTTTTATGTATAAATCAGAACAACTTGCACTCAGTTTGAAACATCTCATTGAAAGTGGTTTTTGGAAAGCGCATGAAAAACTCCCTTCTTTACGTCAGCAAGCCAATACTTCAGGTTTTAGCTTAATGACAGTGATGAATGCTTATCAAGATTTAGAAGCACAGGGTCTGATCTATTCACGGACAAAGCTCGGTTACTTTGTTGCCGAAGTACCCATCACAAATGCTTATAAAACCAATGTTATATTGAATGAACAGATTGAGATTAATTCTTTAATTTTTCGCTATTTAAAATCGATTCAAAATGAAAATATTACTCCTTTTGGGAGTGCATTCCCAAATAGCCAATTGTTGTTTTCAGCAAAATTGATGCAAACATTGGCACAACAATCTAAATATCGTCAAAACTATGAACAAATGCCAAGCCTTCCTCCTGGGAATATTGAACTAAGAAAATTAATTGCACAACGTTATAGTATGCAAGGCATTCAAACCGATCCTTCTGATATTGTCATTACCTCTGGAGGATTGGATGCTTTAAATCTCTCACTCAAAGCTCTAACCCAAGCAGGAGATTATATTTTATTGCAGGAAACTATTTTCTATGGTGCATGGCAAGCTGCAGAACACTTGGGTCTAAAAGTCATTAGCATTCCAGAGCATCCTGAATATGGGTTTGATGTAGAAGCCTTTAAAGATGCCATTACACGCTACCCAATTAAAGTCTGCCTACTCATGTTAAACAGTCACAACCCTGTTGGCTTTACTGTCAGCGATGAAATTAAGCTGCAATTAGCACAGCTTTTACATGAGCATCAAATTTACTTAATTGAAGATGATGTTTATGAAGAACTTTATCATGGGCATAAAAAACCCTTATCTATGAAATATTTTGATCAACAAAATTGGGTACTACACTGTTCATCTTTTTCAAAAACGCTTGGTGCTGGTTTTCGTATTGGTTGGGTCTATGCAGGAAAATTTTCTGAACATATCCAACATTTGCAATTGATGAGTACCATTTCAGTCAATTCACTGATTCAAAATGCTTTGGCAGAATATTTATCTCATCGACATTATGAAAAGCATTTAAAAATGCTTCGTAGTACGATGAAACGTTTAAAACTACAATATTATCAATACTTATCTACGCATTTACCTGACTCATTTAAAATAAAACTCTATCCTTCAGGCTATTTTCTTTGGATTAGTTTACCTAAATATCTAAATAGTCATCTGATTTATCAGCAGTTATTGGAGCAAAATATTGGTGTTGCACCTGGTACATTATTTTATCAAATGGAAAAAGAATACCATCACATTCGTATCAATTGCTCATTTGAAATAGATGAAAATATTGAAATAGCGCTTAATCAGCTCATTCAACACCTAAAAGAATAAATGCCAATCAATACACTCAAACAACAATAATATGAGGAATAAATAACCTAGATTGGTGATTATGCTTTATTTTTCACTTAATTTTGGCGCAATATGTAAATATTAATTTTCATTATTTATTATACAATCAAGTCTTTAGCTAGTTTTGCTAATTATATTTTTATATAGGGATATTATGAAAAAAGTTTTTGGGGCAATCTTTATTACACTGATCAGTACAAGCGTATTTTCTCAAGATATTACAGGAACATGGCGCTATATTGATGACAAAACAGGTGAACCAAAAGGTTTAGTTAAAATGGAAAAACAAGCCAATGGCACGTACGCAGGAACCGCACTCAAAGCAACTCCTCGACCTGGTTATACACCAAAAGAATTTTGTACCAACTGCCCTGCACCTTACACCAATAAGCCAATTATTGGCATGCAAGTCATTTCAGGTTTAAAAACTGAAGATCAAATAAATTATACCAATGGCAAAATTATTGATCCTGTCTCAGGCAAACTCTATAGCCTAAAAGGTAAAGTCAGTCCAAATGGTAAGAAACTATTTTTACGTGGCTATATTGGTGTTTCAGCTGTGGGGCGTAGCCAAACTTGGTTGAGAGTAGAATAGCTTTTAAATTACTACACAATAAAAATGCTGAATCAGCCTACACTATTCAGCATTTTTATATATACTCAACTCACTTAAATCTTAACTTTTCCACTCAAAACCACTAAACGCATCATCTTTTTTCAAAGTATTTTCAACAGCATTAGCAAGCTGCTTAATCATACTTTGCGTAGCAATTTTCTTAAACCAGACTTGTTCTTCATCTGCATGAGCAGAAATTTGACAGGTCAACAAACCTTTATCATTTAATTGACAATATACACCTAAGCCAATTGGATGATTTTCTACACTTACCGCAATATTTTCTTCTGAATGCGCAGTTTCAGTCTTAAAACCATATTCTTTAAGCGATTGAGACAATAGATCAGTTACATATTCCTGAGTGACATGACATGCATTGCCCTGAGCTTCACTTTTGATATGATTTTCACAGTTTGCAGTAAATTGTAATGTTCTCATCGCTTCATCCAAAAGACTTTATAGTTGTATGGTTTTAGAATAAGCAATAAAAACAAAACAGCCAAGCGTTTGCTTGGCTGTTGTCGAACAAATATACAAAAACTAGACCAAAGATTAGCGATTAAATTGGTTTGAAACTTATTCAGTCACCTGAATCTGCAAACCCGCTTGATTGGTCAATTGCGTAAATGTTGGAAAGCTCGTTGCAACTGTTTCTGTACCAACAATTTTGATTTCACCCGAATTACGCAAACCCGCCATTGAGAAGCTCATGGCAATACGATGATCGTGGTGTGATTCAATTTCCCCACCTGTGAAGATTGCACCCCACTCACCTGATTTGCCTTTTCCTTCAATAATAATACCATCGTCAGTTGGTGTACAATCGATCCCCATGGTTTTTAACCCATCTGCCATCACTTGGATACGGTCGGACTCTTTTACACGAAGTTCAGCAGCACCCGTCAAAATCGTTTGCCCTTCTGCACATGCAGCCGCAATAAATAGTGATGGAAATTCATCAATTGCCAATGGTACTTGATCTTCTGGCATATGAATGCCTTTGAGTGTACGTGTTCCGCGAATACGAATGTCTGCAATTGGCTCACCGCCTGCAATACGCTCATTTTCAACGGTTAAATCTGCACCCATTTGTTTTAGGATTTCAATTACACCAGTACGTGTCGGGTTAATACCCACTGCTTCAAGCGTTACATCCGAACCTTTGGTAATGGCAGCGCCGACCATAAAGAACGCAGCAGAAGAAATATCAGAGGGTACTTGAATATCAGTCCCCACTAATTTTCCACCACCTTGTAGCGAAATACGATTGCCTTCAGTTTTTACATCATAACCAAAAGCACGAAGCATACGTTCTGAATGGTCACGAGTAGGTTCAGGTTCAGTCACTGAAGTTTCGCCCTCAGCCCATAAACCTGCCAATAGAATCCCTGATTTCACTTGTGCAGATGCCATTGGCAAATCATAGTGAATACCTTTTAGAGCTTGTGCACCTGTAATCGAAATCGGTGGCGTACCACGCTCACCCGTCGTTTGAATTTGTGCACCCATTTCACGTAAAGGCTTCGCTATACGCTCCATTGGGCGTTGAGAAAGTGATGCATCACCTGTCATCACAGAGTCAAAAGCTTGAGCCGACAACATGCCTGAAAGCAAGCGCATTGATGTACCTGAGTTCCCCATATATAGTGCAGTTTTCGGTGCTTTTAGACCATTCATACCAGCACCATGAATGGTTACTTCACCATTCTTAGGACCTTCAATACTCACGCCCATATCACGGAATGCTTGTAAAGTTGCAAGTGCATCTTCACCTTCAAGGAAACCTGTCACATGCGTTGTGCCTTCTGCAATCGCACCAAACATGATGGAGCGATGTGACACTGATTTGTCACCCGGCACGGTAAATTTACCTTTAAATGTCTTATCACCTGGCAAAATGGTAAATTGTTGTGTCACCTTATTTTTCTCCATCAAAGGTTTTTGAGCGAGCATATGATTGAAATGTTGACGTGCTGCTTGAGCATGTCCGAGCAATCCCATCAATGCCTGTGAATTTTCATTTTCAATGAGTTGGCGTAATGTTTTAAGTTGAGCTTCAAATCCATCTACAGCATTGAGTATTGCTTTTTTATTAGCAAAAAAGATGTCATGCCACATTTGTGGATCACTCGCTGCAATCCGTGAGAAATCACGAAAACCACCTGCTGCATAACGAAAAATATCGAAATTATCTTCACGATTTGCAAGTTGTTCAACCAAGTTGAATGCCATTAAATGTGGTAAATGACTCGTATGCGCAAGCACTTCATCATGCTTTTCCACATCCATACAAATAACTTCGGCTTTCGCTGCTTGCCAGAGCTGAATCAATTTATTCACTGCCCAATCTGCACTACTTGGTAATGGCGTGAGAATCACTTTATGATTGGCAAATAAATCGACTTTACCTGCATGCACACCTGTATGTTCTGCACCAGCAATTGGGTGTCCCGGAACAAACCCAACAGGTAGTACATCACCAAACACAGCTTTAGCTGCATCAACCACATTACCTTTGGTACTTCCAACATCAGTAATAATGCAGTTTTCTGACAAATAAGGCTGAATACTTGCAAGTGCTTTTTGCGTTGCACGAACAGGCAAGGCTAAAACCACTAAATCAGCATCTTTCACTGCATCGGCAGGATCGGTAAAACCTTCAGAAATCAATCCTAAAGCTTTGGCATCTTCCAAGGTTTTTTTCGAACGTGTTGAAGCAACAATAGTATTTGCTAAATTTTCCGCAAGAATTACCCGAGCAAGACTTGAACCTATTAGCCCAAGCCCAATAAACGCAACTTTTTTAAACATAGGTTGTGACATGATGCTATTTCAGACCTTCAACCTAAACTTAAAGTACAGCAATTGGGTATGAACCCAATACACGCACTTCTTTCACTAATGGGCGAATTTCTTCAATCGCAGCTTTTACATTGTCCTGTTCTACATGACCTTCAAGATCAATAAAGAACACGTAAGCCCATTTTTCAGGTAACGCAGGACGAGTTTCAATACTGGTCAAGCTAATGTTATGTTTAGCAAATGGTGCAAGAATCTCAAGTAACGCTCCTGCACGGTCATGTGCAGAAATGAGTAATGATGATTTATCATTACCACTTTGTGGCACTTTTTCACGGCCAATCACAAGGAAACGTGTCGTATTTTCAGGATTGTCTTCAATATTGCCATGCAAAATTTCAAGATCATAAATACTTGCAGCCACATCTGATGCAATCGCTGCTGAATGCCACTCATTACGAATACGACGAGCAGCTTCTGCATTTGAACTGAGTGCAACTCGCTCTACACCTGGATAATGTGCATCCAACCAACCACGACACTGTGCCAAAGTTTGTTGATGAGCATAAATCTGTTTAATACTATCTTTACGCGTATTTGAAGACACTAAAAATTGGTGATGAATACGCAATTCAACTTCACCAATGACATTCAAATGTGATGCTTTAAAACAATCTAAAGTATGATTCACAACGCCTTCAGACGAGTTTTCTACAGGCACTAAACCGTAGTGCGCGCTACCCGCTTCCACTTCACGGAACACTTCATCAATGGTTGGCAATGGACGAACCACTGCATCTTGACCGAAATGTTTCAATACGGCTGAATGCGTATATGTTCCAACAGGGCCCAAAAATGCAATGCTTTGCGGTGCTTCAAGTGCCAAACATGCCGACATAATTTCACGAAACAAACGAGCCATAGTTGTATCGGACAACGGGCCTTCATTACGCTCCATCACATTTCGTAGAACTTGAGCTTCACGTTCAGGGCGATAAAACAACGGATTCTCTTCTGCTGCAAATTTCGCTTTTGCGACAGCTTCAGCCAATTTGGCACGGCGGTTGATCAGTTGTTGAATCTGTTGGTCGACAGAATCAATATCGTCACGGATTTGAGAAAGATCGAGAGAGGTTGCTTGTTGATCATCGTTGATCATTGTTATATCGCCCTATGAAAATCGAGATTACCCGAGGTTTTAAGTTTAAATAGTATAACAATAGTTCAGTACGATTTGTTGTGCAATACGCCTTTTATCCAACAGCTTATTGCAATAAAACAATAATTCATCACCCCAAAACAGATGAACAAAATCATTTTTTACTTTTTAGCAGTTCTCTCTATAAAAATTCGTAAAATCAGAAAAATTTGCACAAAAATACATAGACTTGGTTAAAATTACGTTACATAACGATTCAACAACAAATGCATATAATAATTTTTGCTCAAAATTTCGTATGCTTATTAAAATAAAAGTAGTGCGAGAAAAAAAATGAATAAACGTATTGCTGTTCTCGTCACCCAAGACTTTGAAGATATTGAATATCATGCTCCTGTAGAAGCCTTTCGTGCAGCAAGTCATAGTGTACGCAACATTGAAAAGCAGGCTGGCAATATCATTTATAGTCAGCAACGAAAATCCTCTGTGAGTATTGATTTAGGTATTGATGACATTTCAGTCCAAGACTTTGATGCACTGATGATTCCTGGTGGGCACTCACCCTATCACCTGAAAAAAGATCAGCGCTTTATCGATTTTTTGCGCAGTTTTGCAAACGCACAAAAACCTATTTTATTGTGTTGTCATAGTCCGCATTTACTCATCGATGCACAGATTGCTATTGGTAGACGCTTAACCTCTATTCATGAAACGATTAAAGAACTCAAAGATGCAGGGGCTGTCATTTTTGATCATGAAGTGGTCAATGACAATAATCTATATATATCCTCACGTTCGACCTTTGAGCTACCTATTTTTATTGATGAATGTTTAAGTGTTTTAAGGAATTAATCATTTACTACATTGTTTTTTAATTTTTTTATTGAGAATCAAGTTTCTGCTTTTTTTTGATGGATCAGCCTGTATATATGTAAAAAGATCAAGCTACCTTTGGATAGCTTGATCTTTATTTTTGGAGTCTAGATCAAGTATCGAAATTATCGACCAATCATGCCACGTGCCACAATTTCTTTCATAATTTCATTTGTTCCACCATAAATGCGTTGGATACGTGCATCAACAAAGAAGCGTGAAATTGGGTATTCAACCATATAGCCATAACCACCGAAAAGTTGCAGTAAACTATCTGCCACTTTCATCTGCATATCTGAACTAAAGCTTTTCAATGCTGCTGCTGTTTCAACATCCAATTTATTTTCTTTATATAAAGCCAAGTTTTGGTTATAAAATGCCGCCGTTGCAAGCTCATCAATTTTCGCTTGAGCAAGAACAAAACGTGTATTTTGGAAGTTACCAATCGCCTGACCAAAAGCTTGACGTTCTTTCACATATTTACTTGTCACATCAATCGCACCACGAATTGCACCCAATGCAGTTGCTGCAATTGCTGTACGTTCACGTGGAAGCTCTTGCATCAAATAAGCAAAACCTTGCCCTGCATTTCCTAATAATTGGTTGGCAGGCACTTTGACATTATCAAAGAATAATTCAGATGTATCTTGAGAATGCAGACCGATTTTGTCTAAGTTTGTACCCTTTTTAAAACCATCTAAATGCGTATCTACAAGTAGTAATGACACACCTTTTGCACGTGCTTGTGGATCTGTTTTACACGCTAAAACCACTAAATCCGCATGCTGACCATTAGAAATAAAAGTTTTAGAACCATTTAAAATATAATGATCACCATTTAAAATAGCAGATGAACGCATGCCTTGTAAGTCAGAACCTGCACCTGGCTCAGTCATACCAATTGCACCAACCACTTCACCCGATACCATTTTTGGCAACCAATATTGCTTTTGTTCTTCATTGGCAATATTTAAAATATACGGTCCTGCAATTTCAGAGTGACACGAAATTGCTGTCGATAATGAGCCATAGCCTGCACGTGCCGATTCTTCGACCAACATAAGCGAATATTCTGTTGGAACACCATAACCACCGTATTCTTCTGGCACATCAACACAGAGGTAGCCATTTTCACCCAACAGTGTCCACACTGAACGAGGCATGATTCCTTCACGTTCCCATTGCTCATAATGAGGAGCAATGTGCTCATTCATAAAACGTTTAAAATTGTCTTTGAATAGTTCCAAATCAGCATCATAAGCCAGCATTACATTTTCCTTGTATCACGAGATTTTTGATTGTTATCACAGCCATCCTAATCATTTTTGAAATGAAAAACATGAAACCTGTGGTCATTTTTAATCTCGATGTAGCCTAATATATAAAAATGCGCCGTATATCACATTTTCACCAATAAAACTCAAATTAAGACCTAAAATATATAACAGAAATTGAAAATCAAAATAGGTCAAAAGCATTTTAGGACAGTTTATTCAATTTTTTTCTAAAAATGCATGTATCAAAATAAACAAGTCAAATCAAAAATAAATAAAATTCATATAAATAAAAATAATATACAAATCATATCAAATACAAATACCTAATATTTTTTTAATAAATAATATCTAACTTAATTCTTTAATTAATCTAAACAATGTATTTGTTGTTTAAGTACATCTATTTAAAATCAATACGTTAAAACAACAAGCAATATTCATTTAATTGATTAAGTCTTAAGTGATATTTTTTAAATAAATACCAAATAGAATCAATTTGGTGAAAGGAATCAACATGGAAATACAAACAGATACTCAAAGTGAACATTCCAAAAAGCCACAAAAATTCTACCAAGTACTTTATGTACAAGTAATTGCAGCGATTGTACTTGGTATTTTACTCGGTCACTTCTATCCCGATGTCGGGACAAGCCTCAAACCACTTGGTGACGCATTTATTAAACTTGTTAAAATGATTATTGCGCCTGTAATTTTCCTAACTGTTGTGACAGGAATTTCAGGTATGACCCATATGACAAGTGTGGGACGTGTAGCAGGTAAGGCCATGCTGTACTTTCTGACCTTCTCGACGCTTGCATTGATTGTTGGTATGACTGTTGCAAACTTGGTTCAACCTGGTAAAGGCTTGAACATTGACCCTGCAACATTAAAAACCGATAAAATTACCGAATATGCTGAGAAAGCACACGATGCATCAATCGTAGACTTCCTGATGAATATTCTACCAACCACCCTTGCAAGCCCACTGACAAGTGGAGACATTTTACAAGTGCTGTTTGTTGCCGTTCTGTTTGGCTTATCACTTGCTTCAATTGGTGAAAAAGGCAAGCCGATTATCGATTTCCTTAATCATTTAACTGCACCAATTTTCCACCTTGTTGGCATGCTAATGAAGTTTGCACCTATTGGTGCTTTTGGTGCGATGGCATTCACAATAGGTAAATATGGAATTGATAGTATTGGTAATTTATTCATGCTCATTTTGACATTCTACTTTACTGCACTACTCTTTGTTCTCGTCATTTTAGGTGCAGTTGCTCGTTATAATGGCTTCTCTATTATTGATTTGATTCGTTATATTAAAGATGAATTATGGCTTGTATTGGGTACGTCTTCATCTGAAGCTGCACTTCCATCACTCATGCGTAAAATGGAAAAAGCGGGTTGTGAAAAATCAGTCGTCGGCTTGGTCGTTCCTACAGGTTATTCATTTAACTTAGATGGAACAAACATTTATATGACCATGGCTGCACTATTTATTGCACAGGCTTGTAATATTGATTTAAATCTACAGGATCAGATTTTATTGCTTCTTGTCGCCATGATTAGCTCTAAAGGTGCCGCGGGTGTTACAGGTGCAGGTTTCATCACACTTGCAGCGACGTTATCGGTTGTTCCTGCTGTACCTGTTGCAGGTATGGCATTAATTTTAGGTATTGATCGTTTCATGTCGGAATGTCGAGCACTGACTAACTTTGTCGGTAATGCTTGTGCAACAATTGTAGTGGCGCGTTGGGACAATGCTTTAAATAAAGAACAGCTTGATCGTACATTGAAAAAACATCAATCTATTCCACAAGATTAAAACCTTACATCTTTCTTTCATTTTATACACTTTCGACTAGAAAGAGCTGATACGTCCTGTTTTCTTATCTGATAAAATAAAATCTAGACTCATTTTCTATTCAAATTTCAGCATAAAAAAAGGAAGCAGCAGCTTCCTTAATTTTTTCATCTATAAAATCGCTTTGAATTTTAAATTTTAAGCATGGGCTTGGTTATTTTCTTCAAGCATTTTACGATCCACTTCTTCAGGATTATTCAATGCGTGTTGAAGTTTTTCAGTGTCTAACTGTCCAACCCATTTCGCAACAACGATAGTTGCTAAAGAGTTACCAACCAAATTAGTCAAAGCGCGTGCTTCTGACATGAAACGGTCAATACCTAAAATCAACGCCAAACCTGCAACAGGAATATGTCCCACAGCTGATAAAGTTGCCGCCATAACAATAAAACCTGAACCTGTTACACCTGCCGCACCTTTAGATGAAATTAATAACACCAAAAGTAAAGTCACTTGATGTGATAAATCAAGTTGAGTATTGGTCGCTTGGGCAATAAAGATTGCCGCCATTGTTAAGTAAATTGATGTACCGTCTAAGTTAAATGAATACCCTGTTGGAATAACTAAACCTACAACAGACTTTTCACAACCCGCAATTTCAAGTTTTTTCAACATGCGTGGCAACACTGATTCTGATGAAGACGTACCCAATACAATAAGTAACTCTTCACGAATCATGCGAATCATTTTTAAAATACTAAAACCACAAATACGACTAATAGTACCTAATACTAAGAAAATAAAGAGCAAACACGTGATATAGAAGCAAATAATTAGCTGAGCTAATTGAGCCAAACTGCCAATACCATATTTGCCAATGGTATAAGCCATTGCACCAAAAGCGCCAATCGGAGCAAGCTTCATGATCATATTTACAATGTTAAAGAACACATGTGAAACTTGATCAATAAACTTCAGTACAGGTTTACCTGCTTCACCGAGTTTATGCAAAGCAAAACCAAATAAAATAGCAAAAAGTAATACTTGCAGAATTTCACCTTCTGCAAATGCACCAACCACTGTGTTTGGAATGATATTCATAAAGAAATCAAGCGTTGACTGTGATGCACCACTTTCTACAAATTTAGAAATACCTGAAGTATCCAATTTACTTGGATCAACATTCATACCTACACCTGGTTTGGCAATGTTAATCACTAACAAACCAATGAGCAGTGCAATTGTTGATACAATCTCGAAGTAAAGCAAAGCGATACCGCCTGTTTTACCTACAGATTTCATGCTTTCCATACCCGCAATACCGCTCACGACAGTACAGAAGATTACAGGAGCAATAATCATTTTAATCAGATTAATGAATGCCTTACCCAATGGATAAAGTTGCTCACCTAAACCTGGGATATTTTTTTCTACACCATTAATTATCTGCGTACTACTTGGATAAAAATGTCCAACCAACACACCAGCAATAATGGCAACAATCACTTGAAAATATAGTGACTTATACAAAGGTTGTTTAGCCATAAGAGTTTCATCATTATATATTTATTGCTGCTCAGCACAGAAATAAATATTCAAAAATTTCACATATCTATAAGATACGTAGCCCTAAAACCTTTGTAAAACACAAAGGCAAACATTTTTTTAAAACAAAAATACACTCGAAAAATCAAAGTATTCCGAAACATCACAACTACATAGAGACTAATGTCATCGACTTTATTTCAGTTTTTCTACAAAGAAAAAACTAAAAAGTGGGAATAGGAGATGAATAATAGAAATTAATGTGATTAGTTTAATGAATTTTTTCTAACCACACCCCATGAAATTGTTAAAATCGCTTAAAAATAAAACATTTCCTTATTAGACATTAGTCGAACATTAATCAATCCAATTTATTCTGCATACTTTTATGTCATAGTGTTAGTACAGTTATTTTTTCAAAATTTAGATTTCCCTATGCCTACAAAACGTAATCTTTACAAAGACTTTGAACACCCTTTTGCCCAATACGTTCGCATTGTTGGAAAAGGTAAAAATGGTGCAAGATCACTAAGTTATGATGAAGCATATCAGGCTTTTCGTATGATTTTAAAAGATGAAGTTCTTGATGTCCAGCTAGGCGCATTTCTTATGTTGCTTCGGGTCAAAGAAGAGTCTGTAGATGAATTACATGGATTTGTACAGGCAACTAAAGACCAATTGAATTTCCAAACACTTAATGTCGATCTTGATTGGTCATCATATGCTGGCAAGCGTAAACATTATCCATGGTTTTTACTTGCCGCACTAACCTTGGCAAAACATGGTTATAAAGTAGTAATGCACGGCGCTTCAGGGCATACAATTAATCGATTATATACCGAACAAGTTTTAGAATATTTAGGTTTTCCTATTTGCCAAAATGAAAAAGAAGTTATGGAACAACTTAAGCAACGTAATTTTGCTTATTTGCCTTTAGAAGCTATTTCACCAACTTTAAGTGATCTGATTAATCTTCGCAATGTTATGGGTTTACGCTCCCCTATCCATACGCTTGCTCGCCTCATTAATCCCTTTAACGCCAAAGCCACCATGCAAGCCATTTTCCACCCTGCTTACAGAAGTTCACATCAACAAGCTGCTTTCCAATTGGGTTATCAAAATAGTGCTGTGATTAAAGGTGAAGGGGGTGAGTTTGAGCGCAATCCTGATGCAAAGACGTTAATTTGTGGGATTCAAAATGGAGAAAAATATGAGCATGAATTACCAAAACTTACCGAAAACCGTTCACCTTCGGAAGAAGAACTCGATTTAGCAGTATTCAAAGCAGTTTGGGAAGGTAAGCAAAACCATGAATATGGTGAAATTGCTGTGCCTGAAACGATGGGAATAGCACTGTATACGATGGGTGCTGTAAATTCATTTGATGAAGCAATGGCAAGGGCCAAAGAACTCTGGAAGAATCGATTTTAATCTTATTGCTTGATCTTACAAAAGAATCATAGCATTTGAATGATACTATGATTCTTTTTACTTAATACATTATACAAAACGAATTGGTTTAAACTCAGGCTCTGGAACATGAGAATCACACTCTTCATCTTCTTCCTTATGCCCTTTATCGATATAACCTGTGCGTTCTTTGGCATCCACATTTTGATGTTCCCAAGCAATTACCGCTTGCATACAAATCTGACGTTGTTCCGCAGTTAAAACCACGCCATTTGGCCATTTACCAATTTCAACGGCGGTTTTTAAACGCTCAACAATATCAGCATCCAAAATAGAAAGCATTTGTTCAATATTCATGTTCAATCCTGCTGTTGAAAAGAGTCAAAATCTTGGTTCCAACCGAGTTTAGTACGACATGCCATATAAAAGTCATAACCCGGTGGATGTAATAATATAAGTTTGAAGGGATGTTTACGAATATGCAAACTATCTCCAACATTTAAAGAAATACTATGTTGCCCGTCTGCACTGACCATGGGTAAGACACGATTTTCACGAATTTGGATTTTAATTTCACTGTGTCCACCCACCACAATTGGGCGTGAAGATAGAGTGTGTGGATGCATTGGTACTAATGCAATTGCATCCATACTTGGGTGTAAAATAGGTCCACCACCTGACAATGCATACGCTGTCGAACCTGTCGGCGTTGATACAATCAAGCCATCACTGTGTTGTCTATAAACATACTGACCATCAATATTGAGTTCAAAATCAATCATATGTACAGATCGACCTGAATGCAATACAACATCATTTAGTGCGATGGCATCATAAATCGTTTGATTATTGCTACGAACTTCCATTTCTAATAAAAACCGACGATCTAGCTGAAAATCTCCCTTTAACACCTGATCGAGTTTAAACAAAACTTCAGCAGGTTTAATATCTGTCAGAAATCCAAGCCGACCACGGTTCACGCCCAATACAGGCGTATTGTATTTGACCAACGCACGCGCTGCATGAAGTAACGAACCGTCTCCACCGACCACAATGACCAAATCTACCACTTCTCCGAGTAAACTTTTACTCACGGCTTGCGTATTTGGATAAGGCACCAATGCAGCAGTTTCAGTATCAAAAACAGGATGTAACCCTAGACTGAGCAGATGATCATGAATCAATGACAAGGTATCGACGACAGAAGTTTTATCAGGTCGCCCAATTAAACCAATATTGCGAAATGACTTTGCTGATATTTGCACGTATGCTCAGACTCCACTGTGATTATGACTATAGTAGCACTAACAGGATTATTTTTAAAAAGACACAAGAAAAATATCATACCTATTCTTGTTATTTACAACTCCAATTTAAATGATTTCACAGTTTTATTATTGCAAAATGACAAAAAGCTTCGCATGATTAGCATATTAAATATGAGTTTTATCTGTCTTTATGAAGTCTGAACGTGGTATTGGCATTATTGCATTGATTTTTTGTGTGCTTATCATTGGCGCATTTTTGGCTTTCAGTGTGTATTTGATTCGGCTCGACAATCTCATTCGTGATAAATTTGAAGGTAATCGTTGGGATATTCCTGCTAAAGTTTTTGCACGCCCCCTTGAAGTCTATGCCAATGCACCAGTAGCACAAGATGATTTTGAACAAGAACTCAAATTACTTGGCTATAAAGGCAGTGATAGCTATGCCAAACCAGGTAGCTATGTTGCACAAGCCAATTCATTTTATGTCCATACCCGAGGTTTTGACTTTGGTGACAGTGTAGACCCTGAACAAATTTTACAAGTCACTTTTGCCAATGATGTGATTGCCGATGTCAAAGCGACAAAGCCAACAAATACAGGGATTGCACGCCTTGAACCTATGTTGATTGGTGGCATCTACCCTCAACACAATGAAGATCGTGTCCTCATTAAGCTAGATAAAGTCCCTAAGCCTTTAATTGAAGCACTTATTGCAACTGAAGATCGTAATTTTTATCACCACCATGGCATTTCCTTTCGTGGGACTGCCCGTGCTTTAGTGAGTAACGTCACTGGTGGTAAGCGTCAAGGTGGTTCTACACTTACGCAACAGCTTATTAAAAACTTCTATCTCACTCCTGAAAAAACATTAAAACGTAAAGTTAACGAAGCCTTTATGTCTTTATTACTTGAATTGCATTACAGTAAAGATGAAATTTTAGAAGCGTATTTAAACGAAGTAAATTTAGGTCAAAGCGGTAACTATTCAGTCAATGGTTATGGTTTGGCTTCACAGTTTTATTTTGGATTACCGCTCAGTGAACTGAATATTTCCCAACAAGCATTCCTTGTTGGTTTAGTCCAAGGTCCTACCCTATACAATCCATGGAAAAACCCTGAACTTGCTAAAAAACGTCGCAATGTCGTCCTCAATAATATGCTAGTGATGGGATATTTGACGCCTGAACAGTTTGAAAAAGAAAGTAATCGTGCACTAAATATAGTTGATAAACCGAGTCTTGGAACTGCTCGCTTCCCAGATTTCCTTGATATTGTACGCCGTCAACTTAAAACCGAATATCAAGAAACCGATTTAACCAATCAAGGTTTACGTATTTTTACTACACTTGATCCTGTTGCACAGACACGTGTGCAAAATAGTTTCCGTGAAAGTGTGGCACGTCTAGCAGGTGCAAATCCGAAACGCTTAAAAGATTTACAAGGTGCAGTACTCATTTCACGCCCTGAAAATGGTGAGCTAATTGCTGCTGTCGGTTCTACACAAGATTTTACTGGCTTTAACCGCACAATTGATGCCAAACGCCAAGTCGGCTCATTGCTTAAACCTGTGATTTATTTAAGTGCAATTGAATCGGGACGTTATAATTGGGCGACTCAAATTGAAGACTCACCCATTAGTATACCCGTTGAAAATAATAAATCTTGGACGCCTAAAAACTATAGTGGATCGGGTCATGGTTATGTTCCACTCGCTCAAGCATTAGCAAATTCATACAATTTGTCTGCAGTTCGCTTGGGACAGGAGTTTGGATTATCTACATTTAAAAATAATCTAGTTAAATTTGGTGTAACCTCAAAAATCCCAAACTATCCTTCTATTTTCTTGGGTGCTGTAGATATGTCACCTATGGAAATGATGAGTATTTATGGTAATTTTGCAACAGGTGGCTTTAAGTATCCAGTCAAAGCCATTCGTACTGTTGCAGACTCTAATGGTCGTTTACTTGATCGTTATGGTTTGAATGTACAACAAACCATTGAACCTTCTTCGGCGTATATTTTGAATTATGGCTTACAACAGGTCATGTCATCAGGTACAGGTAAATCTGCCTACAATACCTTCTCATCTGAACTTAAATTGGCAGGAAAATCAGGTACAACCAATGATACTCGTGACTCTTGGTTTGCAGGCTACTCAGGCAACAATTTAGCTGTCGTTTGGCTTGGGCTTGATGATAACAAAGTTACAGGATTAACAGGTTCTACAGGGGCACTACCCGTCTGGATCAATGTTATGAAACAACTACGTCAAAAACCTGTCAACTTGCGTCAAACCGATGATGTGCAATGGCAATGGATTGATATCGCAAGTGGTGAATTATCCGCACAAGGTTGTGGTGATGCGATGTATATTCCAATGCTACGCCATACTGTACCGAACCGCGCAACTGCATGTGGCTCGTCACACTACAATGTCGAACCTGATTATGTTCCAGATCAACAGCCTTCAAGTTCACAAACTATAAGCAATGACAGCATTGAAAATTACATTCGCGAAAGTGAAAGTAACTCATCTGAGGATAGTAATTCCAGTGGTCATATAATTTCGAGTGGTAGCTACCAAAATTAATGGAGAATACGGTATTGATGCAATCTCAAATACTTCGTTGTGTGCTATTGGGTGTAGGTATTATCGTTGGATTAACGGCATGTCAATCTACACCTGTACCTCAAAAAGTCACGCCCCATACTCCACCTACACCAACAAAGCCCTCAATCACAACATCCGATGGAGTAAAAATTACCACGTATGACTATCCTGAAATTATTCGGGAAAAAGCACCTAAAGTGCCTATTGTCACCTCACAACCGAAAGTACTACCTACTCCACAAAAGTTTGACGATGGTCGTGAAACGCCTGCCGTTAAACATTTGCTTCAAGCAACAAAGACAGCATTTCAGCAAGGAAAATGGGCAGAAGCTGAGAAATATGCTCTACACGTACAACGGCTCGCGCCACAATCTGACGAAAGCTACTATTGGCTTTCTGAAATTGCATTGAAGCAAAATAAAGCCAGCAATGCAGAATCTTTAGCACGCCGTGGGCTGAGTTATGCACAAACCCAATCTTCTAAAAAGCAACTTTGGCAGGTTATTCTTAAATCAGGGCAAGTTCAAAAAAATACAACCCTGATTCAGGAAGCACAAACACGTTTAAAAGCACTATAGCTCTTCAATCAGCCATTCAAATTAAAAATTTGATATGCCTGCGACACCATAACCTTGATGTTGTTGAATTTGCTCCAAATCGCTTGGTTTCATTCCACCTAAGGCATAAACAGGAATATCCATTGCTTTAGTAAATTCAGAAAATTGAGTCCATCCAAGGGGTTGAACATCAGGATGCGTATTCGTTGCTTGTACAGGACTTAAAATTGCAGCATCAACTCCAATCTGTTGAGCTTGCTGTAATGAGCTCAAATCATGACATGCAGCTATACATATAACGCCTTGCGGACGATCTTTAGATTGATACTCTATCAGTTGATTTTGTTTAAAATGGATAAAGCCTATCCGTTGTTGTAAATCCTTTGAAAGCTGTTGCCATTGCACAACGTTCAGCATAATTTTTGCTAATTGTTCATTTGGCAATGCGGATAACGCTGTTTCAAGTTCATGCACTTTTAACTGCATACGCCAATACAACAACGTATTTTCAGCAAGCTGAACGATATCTGAAAGGTCTGTCGTAATTTTAATGTGTTGTGGCAATACTAAACGATTAACTATATCTTGATTGGCTTTAGGAAAGTTTAAACCGTCTAATTCTTCACGCTTAAACCACGTCCACGGCTCTACTATTGTAGCCAATTGCGTATCATCAACATAGGTATGGAAAAAGTGCAGATTAACTTGAAGATCATCATAATTATGCTGTACAAAATCAAAATTGTGCCAATCGGTCAGATCAATTCCAACTTCTTCCATAACTTCACGACGACAAGCTTGGATGGGCGTTTCTTTTTCTTCAAATTTACCGCCTGGAAATTCATGCTTATTCCCCTGATGTTGCTCTGCATTTCGCCAACCCACCAAAACTTTTCCACGATGAAAAAGTAGTGCGATTGCTACATGAATAGAAGGGTTTGCCATCATTGACCTCAGTGCTATTTTTACTTCATTGTCCTATTGTAACTTTTTTTAAAAATGATAAAAATTGCATTGACAGCTCTATTCGATAATGATTATCATTTAAATCACTCAAAGACACCCCACAAAAACGGAGTTACAACAATGAATGCACCTTTTAGCCTATTTACACGTACAGAATCAACTCACGCTCTACCAATGTTGCACTCAAACAATTTATTTGCTTTGGGTCGTGAAATCCGCATTATGCATGCAGGTGAAGAATATCGTTTACGCTTAACACGTAATAACCGTTTAATCTTGACAAAATAACAAGAAAAAACTTAACAATAAAAAAGTGGGAATAAGCAGTATGAATCAGCGCATACTGCTTTTTAATTTAATAAAAGATTAAGTTCAATCATTTGACGGTAACACCATAGCTCCTTATAAAAAGAAATTTTTTAAATATAATCAAAATTATTTCATCATTTATAATTTTCAAAATACTCCTTTTCTGCTGTTATCCAATTAATCCAATTAATCCAATTAATCCAATTAATCCAATTAATCCAATTAATCCAATTTAAAATATTTTGAGTTTATTATCCATATAAACGAAATAGATATCCTGCACTCACCATCATAATTTGTAATAATAAGACTGCACCAAAAAGTTTCCATCCTTTTTGGCGTAGGGCAATGGAGGTGACATTGTTATAGTTAGCTACTTTTATCATTTTTAACTCCTCATTTTTGCATTTTTTTTGAACATTTCGGAACAAAATACGAGTCTTATTTAGACAATGTATATGAAGCAAAAAATAAGCCAATGTTTAAATTGTAAGCAATTAAAATTTATGTGCCCAACTTCACAATTTCAACTTTCCAATTATTCATCAATAAAAAAGCCCCTTTCGGGGCTTTTTTATTTTTGATTAAATCAATTAACCAATAAACTGACGAGCATTGCGGAACATACGTAACCATGCACCATCTTCAGTCCATTCTTCAGGTTTCCAAGAATGCTGAATCGCACGGAAGTTACGTTCAGGGTGCGGCATCATAATGGTTGCACGACCATCTTTAGACGTTACGCCTGAAATCGCATCAGGTGAACCGTTCGGGTTCATTGGATACTGTTGCGTTGGGTTACCGAAGCTATCCACATAACGTAGAACCACTTGGTTGCCTGCATTTAATGCTGCAAATTTTTCAGCCGAAGTTTCTGCACGACCTTCGCCATGCGCCACAGCGATCGGAAGAATCGAACCTTCCATACCCGTTAGCAAGATTGAAGCCGATTTTTCAACTTTTACGTTCACCACACGTGCTTCAAACATTTCTGAAGTATTGCGTTGGAAACGTGGCCAATGCTCTGCACCTGGAATTAAAGGTGCAAGTTGTGACAACATTTGACAACCATTACAAATACCGACAGAGAAGGTATTGTCACGGTTAAAGAATTTCTCAAATTGATCACGTAATTGTGGGTTAAACAATACAGACTTCGCCCAACCACCGCCTGCGCCCAATACGTCACCATATGAGAAACCGCCACATGCCACTAAGCCTTCAAACTCATCAAGATCAATACGACCTGCGAGTAAGTCGCTCATATGAACATCGACAGTGTTAAAGCCAACCTTGTCAAATGCAGCAGCCATTTCGACATGACCATTTACGCCTTGTTCTCGTAAAATCACCATGTTTGGACGACGTTCGTTGATGTACGGCGCTTCAACAGGTTCATTCAAATCGAATGTTGGTAATGCGATTAAGCCCTTGTGTTCATTATTGGCAATCAAGCTATATTCTTGATTGGCAGTTTCTACGTTGTCACGTAAGCGCTGAATTTGATAAGACACTTCAGTCCATGCTTGTTGTAATTCAGCACGGTCTAAGTTCAAACCATTAATGGTTAATGTATCTGTATCATTTACAGCACCCACAACCGTAATGGCATCGCTCAATGTTGATGCTGCAACTTCAGCTTCCAATGTTGCCCAATCTGCTTTAGAAATTTGGAGCACTGCACCAATTTCTTCTGCAAATAATGCCGCAGTTGATTGGTCTTCAAGCGCTACACCTAAACGTGAAGCGAACATCATTTCAGCAACAGTTGCAAGTAAACCACCATCACCGATGTCATGGTAAGCCTTGATCAAACCACGATTGTTCCAATCTTGAACCAAGTCAAAGAATGCTTTGAACTCTTCAAAATTATCGACATCAGGTGTCACAGAACCTATCGCTTTATACACTTGAGCAAGGATTGAACCACCTAAACGGAACTGACCTTTAGATAAATCTATACGTACGAGCACTGAATCTTCATTTTTCAATTCAGGTGTCAATGTTTTACGTACATCAGTTACAGGTGCAAATGCTGTAATTACGCCTGACATTGGAGAAGTAACTGATTTGTCCTCTCCTTCTTCATTCCATGTCGTACGCATTGACAATGAATCTTTACCGACTGGAATTGCAATACCGAGTGCAGGACACATTTCCATACCGATGGCTTTTACACCTTCGAATAATGCTTGGTCTTCACCTTGTTGCCCAGCAGCAGCCATCCAGTTTGCAGAGAGTTTAATATCACTGATTTGGTCAATTTTAGAACACATGATATTCGAGATTGATTCCGCAACGGATAAACGTGCAGAAGCAGCAGGATTAAGCAATGCTACAGGTGGACGTTCACCCATTGCCATTGCTTCACCTGTATAACCCACAAGGCTTGTAGTCGTTACTGCAGCATCCGCTACAGGCACTTGCCAACGACCGACCATTTGGTCACGTACAACCATACCTGTGATTGAACGGTCACCAATGGTTATGAGGAATGATTTAGAGGCAACTGTTGGATTTTTCAAAACACGGAAAATTGCATCTTTCAAATCAGTCACGGTTTCTGCTGTAAAATCATCACCATGACGTTCGATAGAATCGTAAGAACGACTCATTCGAGGCGTTCCGCCAAGCATGACCTGCATCGGCATATCCACAGCTTTGTTATCAAACAATGGATCGTTTACAGTCAACTGACGTGCTTCAGTCGCTTCACCTAATACAGCAAACGGACAGCGTTCACGCGCACAAATTGATTCAAACAATTCTAATGAGCTTGGACGAATCGCCAATACATAACGCTCTTGCGCCTCATTAGACCAAATTTCCATTGGCGACATGCCTTTTTCCAATGAAGGAATTTTACGCAGGTCAAGAATAGCACCAAGTTCATGATCATTCACAAGTTCTGGCATCGCATTCGACACACCACCTGCCCCTACATCATGTACAGACACGATTGGGTTGTAATCTTCCATGCGCCAGCAGGTATCAATGACTTCTTGGCAACGACGTTCCATTTCTGGATTTTCACGTTGTACAGATGCGAAATCTAGGTTTTCGCCGAGTTTACCGCTATCTACAGAAGATGCAGCTCCACCACCTAAACCGATCAACATTGCAGGACCACCGAGAACAATCAGTAAATCGCCCGGTTGGATTGGATCTTTTTCAACGTGGTCAGGACGAATGTTACCGTAACCACCTGCGATCATAATTGGTTTATGGAAACCTTTTACATCGCCATTGACGTTTTGTTCAAAGGTACGGAAATAACCATTAAGCGCAGGACGACCAAATTCATTGTTAAATGCAGCACCGCCCAAAGGACCGTCGATCATGATCTGCAAAGGTGAAGCCATACGAGATGGTTTGCCGTAATTATCTTCCCACGGCTGTTCAAAGCCTGGAATATTCAAGTTAGAAACAGTAAAACCTGTTAAGCCAGCTTTTGGCTTACCACCACGACCTGTTGCGCCTTCATCACGGATTTCACCGCCTGAACCTGTCGCAGCACCAGCAAATGGTGCAATTGCAGTTGGGTGGTTGTGAGTTTCCACTTTCATTAAAATATGAGCAGCTTGGCTCTTATATTTATAAACGTGATGACCTGTTTCAGCATCTTGTTTTGGATAAAAACGCTGAGTGTCAAAGCCCACAATTACAGAAGCGTTGTCTTTATATGCTGACAAGACATCTGTAGGTGATTCTTTATAAGTATTTTTGATCATTTGGAACAATGACAATGGTTGTTTTTCACCATCAATTGTCCATTCAGAACCAAAGATTTTATGACGACAATGTTCAGAATTTGCTTGTGCAAACATCATGAGTTCGATGTCATGTGGATTACGACCAATTTTGGTAAATGCAGCCGTTAAATAATCGATTTCTTCATCAGACAATGCAAAGCCAAACTCAGAGTTTGCTTTCACTAACTCTTCCTTACCTTTTCCTAAAATATCAATGCTATTTAAAGGTTTTGGTTCCGTTTCAGAAAATAATGCAGCCGCATCATCAATTTGATTGAATACGCTTTCTGTCATACGATCATGTAAAACTTGTTTCACTTCATCAGAGATTGTAGAAATCCCCTTTAAAGTAAACAAAACACCGCGTTCAAGGCGGTGTATTGGCGTATTACAGTTGGCAAAAATATCAGTTGCCTTTGATGACCAAGGCGAAATTGTACCGACACGTGGTGTCACTAAAATTTGGACTTCATCACTCGCAGCCTGACGAACTTCAAACGATGCGCCATCATTTAAAAGTTGTAGTGCAGATTGCTGTTGTTGCTCGCTAAGCGCTTGGTCGAAAAGGTAAACCCATTGGCTTTCTATTGATTGAACAGAACTCATAGACGCAAGGCGTGTTAAAAGTTGTGTTTGCTTAAAAGAAGAGTGTGCAGGTGCACCGGCAACGATAAACATGCTGATTTTGGCTCCACGGGCAGGTTTAGACAACCATACCGCAATGTGACTTGAAGAGAGCGCATATTCTACTGCGAATGCAAGTTTTCAGCTAGTCATATAAGACTTAAAATATGCTGAAATCATGCTTTTAAATGTCCGATTTTCTTTGACTTTCAAATTCAAACATGATTCGTAACAATTGATTTAATTGACTGAATAGCTGAATTCACCTGTCTGTGCATTTTCTTTGGCAATTAAAATCCAATAGTCATTACTTTTAAATTAAAGCTTAGCTGATTTGAAAAAATCAAATTTAAAGCAACAAGTTCATTGCAATAATTCATTAGAAAATATAAAGTAGCTATCAATAAAAAATATAAAATATTATAGAGACAAAAGTGAAACCTTTTGGCATACATGGCTCAACAACCAATCATGGTGGTATTGTAATTTCTACTCAACAAAGAAGTTCTACTGATGGCAGTCTATTTTTAAGAGCAGGGGATGGATTCTTTTGCCCCAAATGCAAGTGTTGGTCAACCTTAATAAAAAGTAATGATTTCATTATTTTTGATGGCAAAACAGTAGCTTTTGCTGGTGATCACTTTACTTGTGGTGCTCGTTTAATTGAAAAACAATTTTTAGTTATTGGAGAAAATGTAACACCCTCTCAAGTTAAATCTCACGATACTCATTCCTCCTTCTTATCAAATACAAATAAATTAATTTTTGATGATAAATATCAAATTATGAGTGAATCAGACGAACCGATAAAAAATACAAAATATATCGTTACAAGAGCCGATGGCAGTGAAGAATCAGGGGTGACAGATAGCAATGGCTATACGCATTTAATTTCAACCTCAAACTCTTCTGAAATTATTTCATTTAAAATTACACACGATTATTAAAAATAAGGGAAATTCATGAGTGAATTAACGTATTGCACCGCTCGTAGTACAAGTACAACTCTGCAGGCAGATAAATCAGTAAAAAAAATTGTACTTTGTGAATGTACGGGACATGAAGTAGCTCAATTTGTAGATGAAAATAGAATTCCATCATTCCATGGCGATATTAAATCTCCAATCAAACTCTATTGGATTGCACCAAGAGCAGAAAATATTATATTTATAAATGATTCAGATTTAAGAAAATGGGTTAAAGAAGCATGTGAATATCACAAAATCCCACACATATTATTAGCACTTATACTACAAAACGAAAATAATCCAAATACTCCCTATTGGAGAAGAGTTGCTCAGTTTGGTGAAAGATCTATTACTACAGCTGCAAATGCTATCGATCTGATTATTTCGATTATTCCTGATAAAGTTTCTAAAGGTTCATCAGGAATTGCAAATGTTAGTGATAAAGCTTTATTAGACGGGGTTCAAAATTGTATCAAAAAATATGGACGTCCCCCTATACCTACTTCTGTAAAAAAGGATATTTTAGGTTTAAATACAGATACTAGAATTTCAGGTGATGATTGGAGAAATGATTTATATTACGCAGCAGCTCATCTTCGCTTTTTAATTGATCGTGAATTGAAACGATGCTTTAACGGTACTCTATCGTACGATGATTTAAAGAAAGTTATCAAAGCCTATAACGGGAAAGGTAAAGATGCTGAAAATGCTATGGCTAATTTAAATCTTGGTATACAAAAAAAAGGAAATCTTTATTTTTATGAAAAATCGATATTATGTAGCAACCGCACAAAATTATAATAATCAATTATTTAATAAGAAAGAAGCCAAATTAAATTTAGCTTCTTTAAAAATAACTATCAGCAATCTATACAAAACCAATATTACTAACGATTACCTTTACTTCGATTATGTGTAATGCAAAGCATTTCACAATTATCTAAAGTTGTTGCACCGCCTTTACTCCAAGCCTGAACATGGTCTGCATCCATTTCTTTGAGTAAGTAAATCTTTGTCTTATTAGCATTGTTACCATTGGCACATAACGGACAATTTGAGATACTTTTTTGATTGGCGTCATTGGTTTGTAATGCGTAAGCTTTTCGCTTGGTTGCATCGTCAAATATACGAACATCCAATAAGCGTGTATCAGTTTCACCGCCCAATATGTATTCAAAAATTCCTTTTCTGTTTTTTACATAAGGGTCTGCATACAGTCTTTTAACATCATCAGCTATTTTAGTCGGGTTGTAAGCAATGGTTTTATAGCTTTCGTACAAGCTACCCCATTCTAAACCTTTCATTTCTTTTTCAATATTAAGAAAAATGGTACTCGCCCAATCTATAACAGTGTTGAAATAAGTAGTTAGCTCGTTTATATGATTGTCGTGGCGGTGCTGCCCCATGTAATCACTAACATTGCCTTTACTCACCCAATTTAGGGCTGTAGCTAAGAAATCCTGACGAATAGCACTACCACTAACAAAGCTACTCCATTTTTGAATTGAAGCGTTTTGAGAGTTGCTGAATTGGGCTTTCGCCAATGTAACAAATGAGCCTGAATACACCGCATTTAGTAGTTCTTGTTCATTAAGTGGAACACCCGATATATTGATAGTTTTAAACCATTCCTTAATTTCGGTTTCAGTACCATTGCATTCGTAAACTAAGATCGTTGTATCTAGTATTTTCTGCTTTTGGTCTTTAGGTAAACTATGGAAATATTGTGGGGTTTTGCTACCTTCAAAAAATATAGCGAACTTTCCTGTTAAAAACCGTCCAATACTTGTGATTCTTTGCTGACCATCTAACACCTCAAAAGTATCATCACCTGTCTGATTAAAGTAAATTAATCCTAATGGATAGCCCTTTAAAATGGATTGAATAACAGCTACGTCTTTTTTACCATCTGCGTATATATAATTCCGTTGATATTCAGGCTGAATAGTCAATTTACCCGACAAGCCAAATAAACCTTTTCCCTCAAGTTCGTTATAAATAAAGCCTTCGCATAGGTCTTTGATCGTGATTTTGGTATTTAAATTTGTTTGCATTTATTTCCCCTGACTTGCTTCTGTTGTTATCACATTCAGCATCATTTGCATGATTGCGATACAATCTAGTCCATTCCTTACTTTAATTTTCTTAAATTCAGCATTTTGATTGATGTTAAAGTTTGATGAAGTCATTGAACCTAGATATGCAATGCTTTCATCCAACATCATTGCGTTTGTCGCACCGCCAATGAAAAAAATCACAAGCTCTCTTTTTAAGTTTAAGTCATTATCAAAGTAACATTCCTTTAGTGTTTTAGTTGTAGTTTTACCATAATGAATTTTTCCATTTTCTTTCACGTAATAATCAGACTTATAATCTAAGGCAAACAAGAATCTAAGGTAAAAATCTTTTTCAATTTCTCCTTTTTTAATATCATTCTTGTACCCACCAAGTATGTCAAAATCTTGGGAAACAACTTTTTCAATTGATTTAAATGGAAAAGATGAGCGTATCTCTACTGTCTTGGTAAGAGATTTATAATCATCCGAACCATGCTGTAGCCATTTCTTATGAATTTTCAAATCTATTTGATCAATAGAGTTATTACCACTATCCAATTCAATTACAACATTGGGATTTTTGTTGTAGTGAGTAAGCATAGAAAAACATAGTTGTTCTATTATCAATCCACAAAATGATTTTAATTTAATCTCAATTTCATCCCTAGCAACTCCTGATGAACTAGCTGAATTAAATTGTATAGAACTCAACCTAGATTTAGCAGTCTGAATAATATTTTTGCTACGTTCATTGTTAGGACTTAAAGTGATTTTTTGTATTCTAAATGGAATATTTGAAAATGAGTGACAAAGAAAATTATTATCGGATGTTTTCAGAAGTGTATTATTCACACAATCAACATAGTAAATATCCATGCTTAAATTCTCTTATGACAAATTAAAACTCTTGAATACAAGCGTTTTCCATTGAGATATGCACGATCTAATTTTCCACGCCATTCTGCTAAAGCAATATTTTCTAATAGATCATCTTTTACATAAAAATCCATGCCTAAAATTTCAAATTGTTCAGGGTTGTATTTATCTAAAAAACTAATTGGTACGCCCATAACACCATCATAATCACTAGGAATAGCATTGGTAAAAGGCACTTCAATAGCATTGTAATTATCGTATAACTGATAAGCATTTTTACCTTCAATTTTAGAGTTAAATCTCTTATTGTCTGCGGTTGTCATTAGTTGTAATGGTTCGTGTCTACGTCCATGTTCAATGTTGGTAAACCATCTAACACCTTTTACTCGAATATATTTATTACCCTCGCTATCAACCCTAAACCCTGCTGCATTTAAAGGGTAGCTATCAGGAACTCTAAATTCACGATCACCACTACTGATTGTCGCACCAAGCCATACGATATTCTTTTGAATCAAAGGGAATATATCTTTATAAGTAAGGGAGTTCATATTCCCAACAATCGCAAATTTTTTCTCACCCTCCATAATCCATGCAATAAAATCACGGAATAGGGAGAATGGGGGGTTGGTTACAATTATATCGGCTTGATCACGCAACGCTTTGACTTCATCACTTCTGAAATCACCATCACCTTTGAGGTACTGCCAATGAATATCGTTAATATCAACCACGCCATCTTTAGTTATATCGCTTTCTAGTTCAAAAAACTTGCCACAAGCAGTAGATTTATCACTATCAAATTGAGGGCTTTTTTCTTCAAATAATGAAGGTTGATAAGATTGATCACCTTGTTTGTTCTTAGGGGCATAACTTGTGCTTATAAGTTTTTTCAAGCCTAACCGACTAAAATTTTGAGCAAAATATAATGTGAAATTACTCCATTCAGGGTCATCACAGGGCAATAAAACTACTTTATCTCTAAATACATTTGAATCAAATTCTAAGTAAGCATTCATTTCTTTTTCAATATCAACATATTGAGTATAAAATTCATCATTTTTAGCTGATCTTGCTTTTGAGAGATTCGTATTTTTCAAAACGCTGTTCATATTGAAATCCAAATTTATATTAAATTAACCGAATGTCTTTACAATCAATCGCTTTGAGTATTTGAAGCATGAATATTGCCCCAAATGTACCACGATTGATCTTATTGCTAATGTTTTGCGGTGTTTCAGATATACCCATTGATTCTAATTTCTTTGCTAGATCAATCAGGCTTACATTTTTTCGGGCAATTTCTGCCTTAATTAAGCCTTTGGCATAGTCTTTCCATTCATCATCACTCACGGTTTGACCTCATAAAAGATAAACGACATAGCATGTCGCTATAATATTTTAAATCATTATATTTGATGATTAAAACTATTACAATATATTAAGCATATCTTGTTTGTGATGGGTGATTTTATGAAAAAAGAATCTATGCAACATTTCCTACTATCAGCAAAGGCTCGTACTTTATCTGTATATGAAATTATGCAAATCACCCATGAACAAGCTTTCTTATTGTTCAAAGAAATGCGGTGGGGAAAAGAACAACCGATATGCCCTCATTGCGATACCCAAGATCATCACTATTTCATACGTGGACGCAAGCAATGGCGTTGCAAGTGCTGTAATCATACGTTCAGCGTAACATCAGGTACGATCTTTGCCTTTCACAAACTACCACTCAAAATCTATTTAGCTGCTATTGCCATTTACTCTAACGCTGTAAAAGGCTTATCTGCTTTGCAGTTAGGTCGGGATTTAGGTGTTCAGTATAAGACTGCTTTTGTATTGGCACATAAAATCCGTGAAAGCCTTATAGATCAGCGTGACGATGAATTACTATCAGGTGATGTTCACATGGATGGTGCGTATGTAAATGGCTATGTACGCCCTAAAAACCACAAGGATGACCGTGTAGATCGGCGCAAGGCTGAATATCAAAATCCAAATAAACGGTGCATTGTGGTACTACGCCAAAAAGCAATGGACAGTAATCTACAAGGTGCTGATAAAACCAAAACTTATGTAGTTTATAGTGAAAACCAAAAAGACATTAATCATCTTGCCAATCAGCATATCAAACACGGCTCAACAATCCATGCAGATGAAAGTACCGCATACGATACACTAAATGCTCGTTTCACGACTAAGCGTGTCAATCATCAATATGAATACCGTTCTAAAGATGGTGTGACCAATAATCTTGCTGAAAGCTATTTTAGTCGGTTCAGACGTATGCAGTTAGGGCAGATGCACAAGTTTGGTGTGATGTACCTTGCCAACTATGCCAATGAAGCTGCTTATCGTGAAGATACTCGTAGATGGTCGAATGGTGAAATCTTTACTGATATTTTAATGAAATGCGCTCAAACTCGAACACATAAAGATTGGTGTGGCTATTGGCAGGGCAATAAGCGTAAATCAGAGCGTTTGGTCTGCTAATCCGCTATGCCCCACAAATGAGGACGATGATTGCTATGGGCTATAATAATACCTTTATCTCTTAATCGGTTCAGCACTTTGATGAAGCTAGGTGAAATATCATTGCCTACAGATGAATCTATGCCTTTAATGTCCAAAACTTTCATCATTAAATCTTTGTAGTTCATTGGCTCTTTTTCTTCACGCAAGCAAGTTAAGACTAATGACTGTAGTTCACCACTTCCAAAATAAGGGTTTCTTTGATTTGTACGCTTAGATTTAACGCTTCTTAGATCAAATTCAGGTGAAAATAACTTAATAGTGTGATCTACATGCAATAGCATTTCAGAGATACGTTGAATTTCTTTTTGATGTGCTTCAATCTGACCAAGCAATTCCGCACGTTTTTTAGTTAATCCTGATACGATATGTGATTCAGCCATGATTTCTTTCCTTATGCGTAAAGGAATTATTTTAAATGGCGAATCACTCTATTAATTGTGCGGTTGCTACATAATATCGTGAAAAATAAGACTATTGCACTAATCATAAGCATTTTTATTTTCTTATTAATCAGTATATTTACATATTCGACTTCAAACCTTTGGATGCTGATCACAGATAATAGCAATTACATTCCCAAAGAAAGCAATATTTTTCAATTTACTCCCATTCAAATTGATGAAGGTTCTGGTGGATACTGGCGATACGGTAAAGACTCTCAAAACTATTTTTATTTTTCTGAAACTGAAGATAATATTTATTATCAAATGCCAATTCATAATAATTGTGCAAACTTCAATCCTACAAACTTTCAAACTTGGTGTAATTCTCAAAAACTTGCAAAATCCAATTAAAAATAATTGAACAAGACAACTGATGTCGCCCTCCTCTAGTACATTCACTATAAATTTGGCATGATGAATCCAACGAAGATATGAATAACGATAAATGACTCAAATGCGTTGGTTAGAACTACTTTCAACGGTTCGTTTAGGAAGTAAAAAACAAAGTACAGAACAGGCTCGCAGCCCATTTCATAAAGATTATGATCGCATTATATTTTCGCAAAGTTTTAGACAGCTCAACAGAAAAACCCAAGTCCATCCACTGACGCAACATGATGGTATTCACACACGTTTAACGCATTCACTCGAAGTGTCTTGTATTGGACGTTCGCTCGGTATGCTTGCAGCCGAAAAAATCAAAGATGAACTACCTGTTTGGATTTCCCCTGCCGATGTTGGTGCAATCATTCAAGCAGCATGCTTGGCGCACGACATTGGTAATCCACCGTTTGGTCATGCAGGTGAATATGCGATTCGGGAATGGTTTGACGATGCCTCCCATACCGATTTTTTAAAAAATTTAAGTCTAGAACAACAAGCCGATGTCCGTCAGTTTGAAGGCAATGCGCAAGGATTAAGACTACTCACTAAAATTGATTATCATCCAAATGATGGTGGCATGCGTCTTACTTACGCAACCTTAGGGGCTTACTTAAAGTATCCATGGCTATCTAAAACCATCGAATCTCAAGGTGATACACCTGCAAGTAAGCGTGCTAAGTTTGGTTGTTACCAAGCTGAAAAAGACATACTCAAACAAATTGCTGATCAACTCGGTTTAATTCAGTTGGGTGAGTATCATTGGTGTCGTCATCCGCTCACTTATTTACTCGAAGCTGCCGATGATATTTGTTATGCGCTGATTGATCTTGAAGATGGCATTATTTTAAACATGCTCTCTTATGAAGAAGTGGAACCCATTTTCTTAGATCTATTGGGTGAGTTCAGTATTCCTGCCGAACTCAGTATGCCCTATACCACATGGCAACAAAAAATTGCGGCATTACGTGGTCGAGTGATGAAACGACTTGTAGACGAGGTAACTACAGCATTTGCTAAACATCATTGGCAAATTATCTCAGGGCAACTCAAAGGCTCTTTATTGCAATATTGCGCTGAAGATATCGAGATGGGTATTGACCGAGCAAAGAATTTAGCCCGTGATAAAATTTTTGAACATCCACAAAAGTCAGGTTTAGAAATTATTGCACATCAAAGTTTACAACATATTTTAGATGCCTTTATTCCGCTTACAACACCAAACAAAACTTTGAGTTTTAAAGATGGTCGTTTATTGTCAATAATAGAACGTTTTGGCGCACGTTTTAGTGATGATCACTACGACAATATTATGCAAGTTTTAGATATTGTCAGTAAATTTTCAGATCATCAGGCCTATCAATTGGCACAAGAGTTACAAGGCAATAAGGTTGGTTTCTTTTAATCCATTTAATATTTGAAAGATTGGTAATTTCCCTTGCTTCGTTATACTCTCTCAACGAATTTGGATATCAATACGATACACATTCATTTAAAAGTATCGTAATAAACCGCAATAAAAGCTTACTTAATAAAAAGTAAGCTGAACTTAGAAGTGAACAAACATAATGATCGGATGTCTCATTGGTGAAGTTTTAGCGTTGGAAGCGCCAACTGTACTTTTAAATGTAAATGGTGTGGGTTATGAAGTCGACACCCCATTGTCAACCTTTTGCCAACTGCAAAAAGGACAAAAAGTCACGCTATGGACACATTTAGCCGTCCGTGAAGATGCCCAACTTTTGTATGGTTTTTTAAACGCACAAGAAAAAAATATTTTCCGTACGCTCCTTAAAGTCAACGGCGTTGGTCCTAAAATGGCTTTAGGTATTCTTTCAACTTTAAGTGTAGAAATGTTGGTACACACCGTTGAACATGGCGATGTAAAAACATTAGTCAAAGTTCCAGGTGTTGGTGCGAAAACAGCTGAACGCTTGATGATTGAATTACGTGATCGCTTCAAAGCCTTTACTACAAGTGCTGTGGCAAGTGGTTCAACTTCAACACAAATCCAATTTATGGGTAATTCTGCGGTGGCTGAAGCGGAGGCCGCTTTACAATCTTTAGGTTATAAACCTGCCGAAGCACAGAAGCTAGTAAATGCTGCCAAAGGCGAATTTACTGAAGCAGGTGATATTATTCGTGCTGCTTTGAAGTCAATGAATAAATAAGCCAATCCTGATAAATTAACGCTATAAGAGTTAGATCAATCATCCAATGCAAGACCGTTTAATCAGTGGTTCTGAAAAACCCGAAGATCATTTTGATCGTGCCATCCGCCCAACTTCCCTCGATGACTATATTGGTCAGCCTGTGGTACGAGAGCAAATGGAAATTTTTATTGGCGCAGCACGAGGTCGTGGTGAAGCACTTGATCACACACTGATCTTTGGTCCGCCAGGTTTGGGTAAAACGACATTGGCAAACATTATTGCCCGTGAAATGGGTGGGAATTTAAAATCTACCTCTGGCCCTGTACTCGAACGTGCAGGCGATTTGGCGGCCATGCTAACCAATCTCGAAGAGGGCGATGTGCTCTTTATTGATGAAATCCATCGACTTTCCCCAGTAATTGAAGAAATTCTTTACCCTGCGATGGAGGACTACCAACTCGATATTATGATTGGCGAAGGTCCTGCGGCTCGCTCAATTAAACTCGATTTACCCCCATTTACCTTAGTTGCCGCTACAACTCGTGCAGGTTTACTGACGTCTCCACTGCGTGATCGTTTTGGGATTGTGCAACGCCTTGAATTTTATTCAGTTGAAGATTTAACGCATATTGTCGCTCGTTCAGCATCGTTAATGGATGTTCTTATGACCGATGAAGGTGCAATTGAAATTGCCCATCGTGCTCGTGGTACGCCTCGTATTGTCAACCGCTTGCTACGTCGTGTACGTGACTATGCACAAGTCAAAGGTACAGGTGAAGTAACCAAAGAAATGGCACAGCGTGCTTTGGATATGCTCAATGTCGATAAAGATGGTTTGGACACACTCGATCGTCGTTATTTAACGATGTTACTCGAACGCTTTGATGGTGGTCCTGCAGGTGTTGAGGCTTTAGCTGCTGCTATGGCAGAAGATTCAGGAACATTAGAAGATGTGATTGAGCCTTACTTAATTCAACAAGGTTATGCAATGCGCACCGCCCGTGGACGTATTGCCACCAATCAAGCATATTTACAGTTTGGTATGACACCGCCTGAACCTAAGAATTAATTCATTCAAATCAAATGCATTGTATTTTTAGTTGCATGTATTAAAAAAACGGTGATGTTATCCATCACCGTTTTTTATCTTCAAGCAAAAATTCATTAAAAAATATTAAGTCAGTGGCACAACACGTAATACTTCTTCTAAAGTGGTCACACCTTCCATGACTTTACGAGCACCTGCAATTCTCAACGGTTCAATACCCTCTTTCTTCGTCTGCGCTCGAAGTTCATCTAAAGTACATTCCGCACTAATTTTTTGTTTGGCTTCTAGGCTGATTGGCATAAACTCATAAATCCCAACACGTCCTTTATAACCAGTTTGCCGACATGCTTCACAGCCTACTGGCATATAGACTTGCTCAGGCATTTGCATAATATAATCAAAAGTTAAATGTTCCCATTCTTGTGAATTAATCAAACTTTGTTTTTTACACTGTGGACACAACTTACGCACCAAACGCTGTGCCAATACACCCAAAATCGTTGCTGAAGTTAGGAAAGGTTGAATTCCTAAATCATGTAAACGTGTTAAGCTTGATGGTGCATCATTGGTATGTAGCGTTGAAAGCACCAAATGCCCTGTAAGTGCCGCCTGAATTGCCATGTTTGCTGTGTCATGGTCACGAATTTCCCCAACCATAATAATGTCAGGGTCTTGGCGCATTAAGGCACGTACACCGTCAGCGAAACCAAGGTCAATACCTTGATTGACCTGCATTTGGTTAAAACTTGGCTCTAACATTTCAATCGGGTCTTCAATGGTACAGACATTTACCTGTTCCGTTGCCAATGCTTTTAAAGATGAATATAGCGTCGTGGTTTTCCCCGAACCTGTTGGCCCTGTGACCAAAATAATACCGTGACTGTGCGCCGTGAGTGCATGCCAAGAATTAAGTAAACGCTCATCAAAACCCAACTGCTGAAAACTTCTGACCAAAACTTCAGGATCAAAAATACGCATCACTAACTTTTCACCAAAAGCCGTTGGCAAAGTCGATAAACGTAATTCTGTTTCAAGCCCTTTCGGTGTGCGAGTTTTTAAACGCCCATCTTGCGGTTTACGTTTTTCAGCAACATTCATGCGACCTAAAATTTTAATACGTGAAATTACTGCCGTCAGCGTATTTGCAGGCATGTTATAAATAGTGTGCAATACACCATCGATACGAAACCGAACCTTACCATTTTCTTTACGTGGCTCAAGATGAATATCACTTGCACCCTGTTCAAAGGCAAACTGTAAAACCCAATCGACTAATTTGACAATATGTTGATCATTAGCATCGGGGCTTTGCGTATCACCTAATTGTAAAAGTGCTTCTACACCTTTATTTTCATTACCATGTAAGCCTGATTTCTGTGAAGAGCTAACTGCACGACTCACTTGATAATATTCAGTTAAATAGCGCTGTAGTTGCTCAGGGCTTAAAAAAACCCGTTCAATTTTTTTCGGGCTTAAACTACGTTCTAAGTTATGCACCCAATCGGTGACAAAAGGCTGATCTGAACCGATGAGAATTTTATCTGCGCCACATTCCACAGCAAGAATTTTATTGCGAAGTGCAAACTCTTGTGACATCACGCCAGTCAATGCCGATACATCGGCTTTGAGTGGATCAATCACATAGAAAGGCAACTCAGCTTTGGCAGATAACCATTGACTCAATGCCGTGAGTGTCATTCGATTTTGCGGTTTTTCTAAATCACTGAGATTAAAGTTTGCAATCCATTGTAATGGATGCCATCGCAATTGTTCACGCTGTCTATGCGTGGTTTGAACCAATAATTTGTCTCGTTCAGAGATTCTTCCATCTTTAAATAATTGTTCTAAACACCATGTGGTATCAATTTCGAAATTAAAATGCATTTGTTATGTCCCCAACTCTATCAACACTATAGCAAATTTACAGACATAAAATGATGCTGTTTGAGCCATCTTACTAATGAAGATGTGACTAAACCCTCTAAAGGTGTGCGTACACATTCACATCGTAATATGGAAATCATGACCTATTTACTCGAAGGATCACTTGAAGATAAAGACTCCATGAACAATGGCTCTGTCATTATTTCGGGTGACGTTTAGCTAATGAATACAGTCAGTGGAGTAATAGATTGCGAATTTAACCCTTCAGCTACTGAAGACGTTTATCTTTTACAAATTTGGATGGTATTGAATATTGCTGATGCGACGTCTACACATCAACAAATCCATATTTCAACTGAAGATAAGTGTGGGAAAATTCATTTGAATATTTCCAAACATGCTAGGGCGTGTCCTCATTTGAGGAATGATATTTAAAAGCATAAAATTAAGCATTAATTTATCCATATTCTTATATTTTCCAATGGCACGCACTCTTCTCACAGATGATATCTGGCAACAGATTCAAGAAACCATGAGGTTTCATGGTTGCTACTGTTCAAAAAACAGTAGAAATATTATGGAAGCTATTTTGTGGAAACTCCGTACAGGCGCGACATGGCGGGATATTCCAGAAGAGTTTTGTCCTTGGAAAACAGCTTACAACCGTTTCAATCGTTGGGCAACAAAGGGATTATGGGATAAGTTTTTTTTAAATTACGAGGCAGTTTGGATCAAGAGTGGGTATTCATTGACGGAAGCTACATACGCGTGCATCAGCATGCAAGCGGAGCTCGGCATGGTTTCAAAAGAGCAATTGGAAAATCTCGTGGTGGATCCACAACAAAGATTCATCTTGCAACCGACGCGAACGGATTACCGATTGATTTTAAAATCACTGGGGGTGATGTCCATGACAGCCAAGTTGCTGAACAACTCATAGATCTAGTTGATTCTGCTGATTATTTGATTGCAGACAAAGGATATGATGCTGAGCATATTAGAGCATCTGCTAGAAATCGAAAGATGATTTCTATTATTCCTCTAAGGTCAAATAGTAAGAGATTAAATCCTGATTTTGATAAGTACTTATATCGCTTAAGGCATTTAGTAGAAAATGCCTTTGCAAGATTAAAACACTTCCGTGCGATAGCAACTCGATTTGATAAGCTAGCACGTAATTATCAGTCGATGGTTTATATCGCTTGCTTGTTCATTTGGTGTAAAGCCAAATGAGGACACGCCCTAGTAAAAAAAGATTATCTATTCAGAAAGATATCAATATGTATACAGGTTAATTCCATACTGAGGAAACTGCAAATTCCACCATTCCTGAAAAGTATTATGTTTATTTACATATTGCCAAAGGTCATATTCAGGTCAATGAGCAATTTTTGAATATAGGTGATGCTGCTCGTATCCTTGACTGTGGCAATATACATTTTTGCTCTGTCGATTATGCCGAAGTTTTAATTTTTGAAATGCAAATTCATTAAAATTCCAAAAATGTTTTAGCGCTTATTTAAAAAGATACTTTAAAACTTTAGACAATAAAAATGCCTCATGAGGATATATCGCTGACCAAATTAAAATTTCTGTGTCTATCAGCAAATATCAATCCCAATTCGATACAGAATAACCTCATTAATAGATCTCGTTTATATTAAGAAACCGTAATCCAACCCCTGGTTCCGTAATAATATATTTGGGTTGTATCGCATTATCATTCAATTTCGCTCGTAATTTTGCGACAAGAATCCTTAAATAATGCGTATCCTCCTGATGCGTAGGTCCCCATAAATCTTTCAAAATTTGTGGCTGTGTAATCAATTGCCCTTTGTGTTGTGCCAACAAACTCAACAACTGATATTCTTTACGTGTAAGTGAAATAAGTTTCTGATTTAAAAATACTCGCCTGTGTGAAAAATCGATTTTCAATAAGCCATCATCATAAATTGTAGATTCAATGACCGTATTTTGAAACTGCCGTAACAATACACGTATTCGAGCCATAAGCTCTTGTATGCTAAATGGCTTGGTCACATAATCATTTGCACCTGCATCTAAAAGTTTCACTTTTTCAAGCTCATCGGAACGCACAGATAATACAATGACAGGAACATTTGACCACTCACGAAGCTCAGATAAAACCTCAAATCCATCTAAATCTGGTAAACCTAAATCTAGAATAACTAAATCTGCGCCTTGTAATGCCAACAGTTCCAAGCCTTTTTGACCATTTTCAGCCAAAAGTGTTTTATAACCTTGTGCACGAAGTGCAATGTCTAAAAACTTACGAATCTGATTTTCATCATCAATGATCAGTATATTGGTCATAGAACTGGTCGATACATTTTGCTCTGACATTTTTCCCTCAAAACATTGATAATAGAGCGAGTTAAGCAATTTGCTGAATCGGCAACCGCATTCGAATACACGTCCCTTGATTCTTCTTAGCTGATGATGCCACGATTTCCCCCATATGCGCACCAATAATGGCCTTGACAATAGTTAAACCCAAACCAGTCCCATACTGCCCACGATCACCACGTTGCATGGTATAAAACATATCAAAAATACGGTCTCTTTCATCTTCAGGGATACCCTGACCTTGATCAGTAATGGCAATTTCGATTTCATTTTCACTGAATTTTGCAACATCAATAATGACTGCCTGAAGTTCAGGTGAAAACTTGGCTGCATTTTCCAATACATTAAAAATCGCCTGTTCAATCAAAGCAGCATGCACAAATAAGCTCAAACTTTCTGCAGGCATTTTTACATTGACAATGGCTTGTGGCATATAACGTTTTAAACGACGTACCGCTGAACCAACCAACTCATCTACACCAATCCAATCCCGTTTTAGGCTTAAACCCTCATGTCCTAAACGTGTCATATCTAACAAGTTCTGAATATATCGATCTAAACGCTCACCCTCCAGATGAATCGCTTCCAATAAATCATCTTGGTCTTTTTCATCCATCGAATGACGATAATTGCTTAAAGTGTCTGCAGCACCAATAATTGAAGCCAAAGGCGAACGTAAGTCATGCGAAACAGATGAGAGTAATGCTGAACGTAATTTTTCAGTTTCAGAATTCACATTGGCTATTTCTAAGGCTTTGGTGAGTTGAGTACGAGAAATCGCTTGGGCAATATATTCCACCATTGTTTCGGCTAATTGTTTTTGTTCAGTATTCAAAATAGATTGTGTAGGTGGAAATTTCAAACCAATCACACCTAAACATTGCTTTGAGGCTAATAACGGTAAAAACCACCATTCATTTTTAGTTAAAGTTTGAGTAAATCGCCCTGAAGGTAGGTGATTTTTAAATGTCCAATCTGCTGAAATTTTATCTTTCTGATTAATTGCATTTTGTGAGTTTTCCCTAGATAAAGTTTCAGGAAAATAAATCCAAACGTGTGCATTTAAATTTTTGCTTAGGCTATTTTCTGCAATTTCTTGCACCTGTTTTAAATCGACTGCTGTAGACAACTTCTGCCCTAAATCTTGCATGATACTATTATAGCTATTTGCCGTTTTTAGTGCCGTGACTTGCTCTTTGAGTCGAGAAGCCAAACGACTAGAAATTAAGGCTGCACCTAAGAAAGCAACTACAGTGATCACCCCTTGATGTGCCGAAATTTGCAACGTAAATTTTGGGGAAATAAAAAAGAAGTTATACGCCAAGAAGAATAAAAGTGCCGAAAGCACTGCAGCGAGCATTCTTGTTTTTGATGCCACAAAAACCACGGCGGTAATAAAAATAACAGAAAGTTCTTCAATACCAAGATATTTTTCCCCAAAACTGGCAATCACAATACTCACAACGACTGTTGCAAGTACATACCATATTTCTCGCAGTGACAGAAAAGCACTTTGGTTGAGAATAAATAATGGTTTATTTTCAGAAAAAATAGGCACAATACTGAGTTCAAAACTCGGTTGATATCTCAACAGTTGTTCAATCAAATTCGGCTTGAAATAAAAAGCAGTCGCATATTTTTTCTGAACAGTTTGCGCCAAAACCAAAGTGGAAATACCTCGATCCATCACATAATCAAACAAGGTCTTTGCATGCTGTTTACCATGTAAGATTTCTGTCATTCCACCCAATTGTCTTGTTAAATTTAATGCACGTTCGATTTCTCGACTTTGTGACTGATTTTGCGAATAGTCTTTATTTTTAACGCTTTGAGAATCATGTGAAAATGCAACTACTGTCCAATTCGCCAAACGATGTTCTGCAATTCGACAGCCTGCACGCACCAAAGCCTCAGAATGTCCATAGCCATCCACCATAATTAAAATATGATTTTTCAATGGAATTTGCGCAAGCCCTTGAATGGCAAAATTTTCACGCACGTCACTATCGACATAACTCGCAACGGTTTGCATTGCTAACTCACGTAAAGCAGTCAAGTTAGAATGATTAAAAAAACGTTGCAAAGCCTGTTCTGCTTGCTCAGGCACATAAACTTTGCCTTGATTTAAACGCTCCAACAACTCATTGACAGGCAAGTCAATTAAGCGAATATCACGAATCCTTTCAAACACACGATCCGGCACAGTTTCTGTCACACGAATGCCTGTAATTTGATACACCACATCATTCAAACTTTCCAAGTGCTGAATGTTCATGGTAGTAAAAACATCTATACCCGCATCTAATAATTCATTGATGTCTTGCCAACGCTTTTCATGACGACTGCTTGGCATGTTGGTATGGGCAAATTCATCAACAAGAACAATGCTTGGCTTTTTATCCAGCACCGCATCCAAATCCATTTCTTCTAGTTGATGCCCTTGGTATGCAATAATTTTACGGGGAATAATAGCAAGACCTGAAACCAAATTTTCGGTTTCTGCGCGCGCATGTGTTTCGACATAACCAATGACAATGTTGTTGCCTTGCAAAGCCAATTCATGTGCGCGAACGAGCATCGCAAAAGTCTTCCCGACACCTGGCGCAGCCCCTAAAAATATTGTTAAACGTCCAGATTGATAGCGCTGCGTATGTTGCAACAAAACATCTGCTTTATTCGTTCGTTGATCGGTCATCGATGTCTGCTTATGTATGTTGAATTTTAAACAATCGGAATCTTAAATTCGAGCTAATCCTCCCTTTAAGAGCGGGCTAGGGAAAGATTTTTTATTTAAAATTACCTCTTCTAGCCTTGCCCCTCAAAGGGAGAAAGAATAATTAACTTATTCAAATCTCAAAATCACTTTCCAATGTGATCCAAAGCTAAATTTAATTCAAGTACATTCACACGCGCCTCTCCCAATATCCCAAAAGTAGGCTGCACTGTATATTGCTGTACCAATTTAGTCACTTCTTGCTCAGAGATCTGCCTTACTTGCGCAACACGTTTCACCTGAATAGATGCAGACTTCACAGAGATTTCAGGGTCTATTCCACTGCCAGAAGCGGTCACCAAATCCGCCGGAATTTTTGATTTTTCAATCTGTTCCTTTACAGCAATTTTATTCAACCGCGTATCTATGGCTTGATGTAAAGCAGGATTGGTGACTGCCATATTACTCCCTGCCATTGCCATTGGGTCATAATGTACAGCCGATGGACGTGGCTGAAAATATTGGGTCTGAATAAAAGGTTGTGCAACTAGACGTGACCCCACAACCCGATCATTTTCCAAAATTAAACTGCCATTGGCTTGATCTGGAAAGATGACCTGACCAAGCCCTGTGGCAACTAAACTGTATACAAAACCGCAAAGTGTTAAAGCAACAATACTTAAGCCTACAGATGCACGTGTTAAATCTGCCCATGATGAATCCATGAGTTGCTGATTTTCCAATGAATCGTTCTTATCTGCATAATGTTCAATGTTCATTTTTATCATCCTCAAAAAATTAAAGGGACAGTAATGGACTAATCATCAGATCAATCACTTTGATTGCAACGAAAGGCAATAACACCCCACCCACACCATAAATCAACATATTACGGCGCAACAATTGAGTAGAGGTAGAGGGTTTAAATTTCACACCACGTAAGGCAATTGGAATCAGTAAGGGAATAATAATGGCGTTAAAAATCAAGGCTGAAAGAATTGCACTTTCAGAACTACCCAATTGCATCACATTTAAAACACTCATTTGTGGAATGCTAGCCACGAATAATGCAGGTAAAATTGCAAAATATTTCGATACATCATTTGCCAATGAGAACGTGGTCAATGCGCCACGGGTAATCAACTGTTGTTTACCAATTTCAACCACAGCCAATAATTTAGTTGGATCAGAATCTAAATCCACCATATTGCCTGCTTCTTTAGCCGCTTGCGTACCTGAATTCATGGCTAAACCAATATCGGCTTGTGCTAAAGCAGGTGCATCATTGGTGCCATCACCGACCATTGCCACCAAATGCCCTTTATTCTGTTCATCTCGAATACAATTCAGTTTATCTTCTGGTCTTGCTTCAGCAATATAGTCATCTACCCCTGCTTCTGCTGCAATTGCCGCTGCCGTTAAAGGATTATCTCCCGTCACCATGACCGTTTTAATGCCCATTTCACGTAAACGAGCAAACTTTTCTTTAATACCTTGTTTAATCACGTCAGAAAGCTCAATTACACCAAGAATGTTTTGGTCTTTTGTAACCACTAAAGGTGTAGCCCCTTTCGATGCAACCTGTTTAACACGAGTTTTAAGCTCACTATGATTTTCAATACTTTGTGTTGCGAATTTCAAAATCGCATCTAAAGCACCTTTTCGGATTTGATGACCATCGGACAAATTAATCCCTGAAATACGAGTTGAAGCATTAAAAGCAATAAATTCAGCATGTTCAGGTTCTACGACTCGCTCACCTTGATCTTTTGCCAAAGCCACCACAGACTTACCTTCAGGGGTCGGATCTGCAAGTGAGGTCAACACTGCTGCTTGACGAAGTTCAGACTCGGTAACGCCTGAAAGCGGATAAAATGCCGTTGCCTGACGATCACCATAGGTAATAGTTCCTGTTTTATCGAGGAGCAATACATCGACATCCCCTGCGACCTCAACCGCTTTACCTGATTTGGCAATAATATTGGCTTTTAAAGCTCTATTCATTCCCGCAATCCCAATTGCAGGTAATAAGCCACCAATTGTGGTTGGAATTAAACACACCAACAACGCTACCAAGACAATTGGATTAATTTCAATATTCAGGAAATGTCCAATAAAAGGCAAACTCATCACCACGACAATAAACGTCACGGTCATGACAGTCAGTAAAATACCCAATGCAATTTCATTCGGCGTTTTTTGGCGGTTCGAACCTTCGACCAAGGCAATCATTCGGTCAAGGAAGCTATTTCCAGCTTCAGCAGTCACTTGTACGACTATACGATCGGTAAGCACTTTAGTACCGCCAATCACACCTGATTTGTCTGTACCTGCTTCACGTAATACAGGTGCAGATTCACCCGTAACAGCCGCTTCATTAATGGTGGCAAAACCTTGAATAATTTCACCGTCAGCAGGAATCAGCTCGCCTGCACGGACTTCAATCAAATCATTCATTTGCAACTCTGTTGCAGCAACTTGCACGCCCTCTAAACTATCCTTAGAACTGAGTCGACGGGCGGTTAAATTCTGCCGTGCTTGTCTTAAAGAAGACGCTTGACCACGTCCTTTGGCTTCTGCAATCGCTTCTGCATAATTGGCAAATAAAACAGTGATCAATAAAATAAACGTCACCGATAAACCAAATACCAAACTAGCTTCACCTATTAAAGTACTAATAAATGTAATGCTTGTTCCAAGCCAAACAATCGCCATCACAGGATTCTTAATCATATGTTTCGGTAATAATTTAACACAGGCATTTTTCCACGCTTCAGCTTGAAATAAAGTCGAAGATAATGTGTTTTTTTGTGCTTCAATAGATTGTTTTGAATGCTTCATTGTACTCACCCTTAACCTTGAACCAATAACAAATGGTCAGCGATTGGCCCCAAGACGAGGACTGGCATAAATTGTAATAAGGTCAACATCATCACGATGGCAATTAAAGTTAATGCAAAGGTTGGTGTTTCAACTTTTAGGCTTCCGCTACTTTCAGGTGCCTGACGTTTAGCTGCTAAACGTGTTGCAATCCATAATGGAATAATTAAGGTTGGGAAGCGTCCCAATAACAAAGCTAAACCACAGGTCACATTCCACCATACGGTGTTATCTGCCAATCCCTCAAAGCCTGAACCATTGTTGGCAAATGCAGAAACGTATTCATATAGCACTTGGGAAACGCCGTGATATTGCGGATTACTATTGCCAGTCAATTCTGGGAAAAATAAAGTTATAGCGGTTAAAGTTAAAATCACAATTGGCTGTATAAGAATGACCACGGCAAGTAATTTAATTTCTCCTGCTTCAATTTTTCGACCAAACAACTCAGGTGTACGTCCTGTCATTAAACCTGCAATAAATACAGCCAAAAATAGGTAGATAATGAATTGCTGTAAGCCACAACCAATTCCTCCCCAAATGGCATTGATCAGCATATTAGAAAACTGAACCAAGCCTGTCAGTGGTGCGGATGAATCATGCATCATATTGACAGAGCCGTTGTTGACTTGTGTCGTCAGTGCAGACCAAAGTGCCGAAGAATACTCACCAAAACGAACCTCCTTTCCTTCCATTGCATAAATCTGTGATGCTGTAGAAGAAAGGCTTTCAGACCAACTCGCACTGCTTGCGGAAACCACTGACATCAGCAACATTGAACCAAAAACAAAGCCTGCAAATTTGGCACGTTTAGTGAAAAAGCCCAACATAAAAATGACAGAAACAGGGATCAGTAAAATTGCCAACATTTCTAAAAAATTAGATAAAGGCGTTGGATTTTCCAATGGCACACTACTGTTTGGTCCATACCAACCACCACCATTACTACCTAATTGCTTGATTGCCACCATCGGTGCAACAGGACCTAAAGGAATTTTTTGCGTGTGTAATTCGGCAGTTTGGTCGCGGACTTGAACTTCAGGACCACCTTGAAAAGTAGATGGCACACCTTGGCTAGTGAGTAAGAGCGACCACACCATACACAACGGTATTAGAAAGCGAAAAGTTGGACGAATAACATCTGCCCAATAGTTTCCGATATTAATCTTTTTAACTTTGGTGCTAAAACTTGCATATTGATCTGCTTCTGACACAACATTCGATTGCTGATAAAATAGTGCACGAATCGTTGCGACAACCATCGCCAAACCCATCATTGGGGTAATAATTTGCAGACCCACAATCCCGACCATTTGCGACAAATAAGACAGTTGAGCTTGCCCTGAATAATGTTGCTGATTGGTATTGGTCAAGAACGAAATCATGGTATGCAATGCCAAATCCCATGACATATTCGGTGCATTGTTTGGATTCAGTGGCAAACTGGCTTGTGTCATAAATAAAAGCCAAGTCACTAAACCAAGTAGTAAACAGCTCAGTACAAAACTCAGTGTATAGGTCTTCACGTTCATGCCAATTTTTGGGTTTGTCCCTAAAATGGCGTAAATTGGTTTTTCGATCCAATTAAATAATGGGTCAATTTTCATCTCACGATTTTGCATAATCGCAGCGAGATATTTCCCTAAGGGATATGCCAAAGTGGTCACCATGACCAAGAGTAAAATAAGCATTAACATGGCATCTCACTCCCCGTTAAACAGTGAGCAATAAATCTATTTTTGATATTGATACATTTTTGATTTTTAAGTGTTTGTACGAGGCACATTTGGGGATGCTGTACTTTTTGATGCGCTATGAATGTAGCACTCATCTTTTTCATCCTAAACTTTGGGATATTCCACGATTTAGTATGAGAAAAGTATGCGTAAACTCTCTATTCACGAAACAGTATATGACGTAAAAATTACGTAAAAATTTGTCTTTTACCATTTATAAATCATGTGAAATGCCTTACAACAGATGCCTATTTTTATGACGTTGTTCGTTTACTTATGGAAAATTTTGAACTGCTTAAAGCCTTGTTTTTAGGGCTTATTGAAGGGTTAACCGAGTTTTTACCAATTTCAAGTACAGGACATTTAATTTTATTTGGGCATCTAATTGATTTTCATTCAGATACAGGGCGTGTTTTTGAAGTTGTCATTCAGCTTGGTGCTATTCTTGCTGTGTGCTGGCTCTACCGTCAAAAAATTATCAATTTAGTCAAAGGCTTTTTCTCGGGTGATGTACATGCCAGACGCTTTGCCATCAATGTTTTTATCGCTTTTCTTCCCGCTGTGGTTATTGGCGTTTTAGCAGTCGACTTTATTAAGCAAATCTTGTTTAGCCCACTGGTGGTCGCCTTTGCTTTAATTATTGGTGGTTTTATTATTTTTGCGGTAGAAGGTAGAAAGTTTGAACCCAAGACAATAGAAGCAACGGACATTAACTTGAAACAAGCTATTTTGATTGGCTTTGCACAATGCCTTGCGATGATTCCAGGTACATCTCGTTCAGGTGCAACCATTATTGGTGGTATGTTATCGGGTTTATCACGTAAAGCTGCTACAGAGTTTTCGTTTTTCCTTGCCATGCCAACCATGCTTGGGGCGGCAACTTATGATCTTATACGCAACGCAAATGTATTAACTACAGACAATATGATGAATATTGCAATCGGTTTTATCGCTGCATTTATAGCGGCATTATTTGTGGTCAAAGCTTTAGTTAAATTTGTAGAAAAACATACATTAAGAGTATTTGCTTGGTATCGGATTATATTGGGTATACTCATACTAATCCTATTACACTCCCTCTAATAATCTAAGGAAGAAAAAATTGGTGTTACTCTAAATTGTATGTTGCGAATAATGAGAAGCACTGAAAGACCTATATAAAGAAGAATGGTATCAAACACGATGATAAGCAGAATTACCGTTGTAAAGGATGTAAATTGACTTTACTTATGCTTGCCTAATGTTGCGGAATTCGGGATATTTCAATGATCATAAAGGGTTAGTATTGGGAATATCCTGAAAACGTTAACAGAGTAAAATGATGAGCTTACTCCAAAGCAATCACACTATAAAGATTCAGAAGTAGATGAATTTTGGCGTTTTTTAGTAATAAGAAAAGTAAGCGTTGGTTGCCGTATGCCTTTGAAAGAAGCAGCGTAGAAATGGTAGCTTTTGTATGTGGCGATAGAAACACCATTACAGCACAAAAGTTAAAGGATCGAATTGAAGACTAAATATTACTTAGGTTTATTACTAGTGACCGTTGGAAACGTATTATTAAAGCCTTTAAGTTCACTTTGCCAGGGAAGTTTCATACAATTTAAATATGTTTACTTCCTAATCCATTTGTCGTGTAAGGCATTGAATAAAATGAGTTGTTAGAAAAAACTAAAACCTGTTGTTTTTCAAAAAAGCTTGAAAATCATTTTAGAACCTACGATTTAACCTTCTTTTATATCAATAATGGATTTATTTAATGCCAGCATACTTTTTGAAACACCATCCAAAATTGTATATGGAGTAGAAACACGGGCAATAAAAAAAAATTATAAATAGAATAGTTTTAATTAAAATTAAACGAAAACCGTAGAGCTTTTAAATATCCACCATCTAGAGTTTCCAATGTGTAACTCTGCTGTTAATTCATCACACATATCAAAGACCCCCCTTGTCTATGATGAAAATTAATAAGTTGCAGACATTAATTTTCCTTGTTCTAACATCAATATTTCAGCGTGTAAAAATACTAACTCATCTACATGGTGCGTCACATAAATCATCGGCAAATCAATCTCCTCTTTTAACCTTTTGAAGAATGGTAAAATTTGCTGTTTTAGTTGATGATCAAACCCTGTCAGTGGTTCATCTAGCAGTAATAAATGGGGTGAAGACAACAAGGCACGGCCAATTGATACCCGTTGTGCTTCTCCACCAGAAAGCTGATGTGCTTTACGATGAATTAAAGGCATTAATTCAAGCAAATCAACAATCTCATTAAAATGAAATTTAGGATTTTCTTGATTAACCTGTTTTACTGCATACATTAAATTTTGCTGTACATTCATGTGTGGGAACAATAGTGCATTTTGAAAAATCATCGCAATTTTTCGTTGATGCATGGGCACATGAATGTTTTTCTGCTGGTCAAATAAAACCTGTTGATTAAACTGAATAGAGCCCTGTGTTGGATGTAATAAACCGACAAGATTTTTTAAAAATGTACTTTTTCCACTACCCGATGCACCGACGATGCCCAATAGTTGATCTTGCATTTCAAGCTGAATATTTAACTTAAAATCTGCCCTCTGATATTGAAAATCGCAACGTAGCATACGCTTATCCCATTAATTTACTTTGATATTTCTGCAAGATAAAGTAATTGGCTATCAGTGCAGAAAAGGCAAGAATTAAAGAAAGAGTGACCAAACGCATCGCCATTTGTTCACCGTCAGGTTGTTGTAAAAAGGAATAAATAGCGATGGGTATCGTCCTAGTTTCATCAGGGATATTGCCAACAAATGTCATGGTTGCACCAAACTCGCCTAGACTACGGCTAAAACATAAAATACTACCAATCAAAATCCCTGGCAGTGCCAAAGGCAAATTAATACTGAAAAAAACTTTGATTGGACTTGCTCCTAAAGAGCCTGCAATGTGTTCAAGTTGTTGATTCATCATTTGAAAAGACAGTCTGATGGGCTGCACCATTAAAGGAAAAGCCACAATCATGGAGGCCAATACTGCACCTTTCCAATTAAATGCCAATTCAATACCCATTTGATGTAAATATTGTCCAATCCAACCTTTATTGCCAAATAAAATCAAAAGTAAATAACCTAAAACCACAGGTGGCAATACCATGGGTAATTGTAAAATCGCCTCCACTAAAAATTTAAGTCTGAATTCATAACGTGCTAAACACCACGCCAATGCAATCGCAAAGGGAATGCAAAACAGTGTTGCAAAGCAGGCAACTTTTGCCGAAAGGTAGAGTGCACTTAGTTCTTCAGGGCTTAGCATCTTACATCCCTCTCACTCTTTGCCTATTTTATTAATTTTTTTGATCTTATTGGTTAATGCTAAAACCATATTTTTGATAGATAATTTTAGCTTGTGGGCTGCTTTTTACAAATTTTTCAAACTGTACAGCATCCCCATTCTTTTCACCCTGTTGGGTTAAAGCCAAAGGATAAAGAATCGGATGATGTGAGTTTTCAGGGAACGTCCCAATCACTTTTACCTTTTTGCTGATGAGTGCATCGGTTTTATAAACAATACCAACATCACATTCACCACGTTCTACAAATGCTAAAGCAGAACGAACATCATCTGTACCGACAATTCTCCCTTTCAAACTGTCGAGCCAATTGAGTTTGATTAAACTTTGTTTGGCATATTTACCCGCAGGAACAGATTCCATTTGTCCTGTACACACATGTCCTTTAAAGGATTGTGCAAAATTAAAATTGGGTTGTGCTTTAAATGCAATATTTAATTTTTTTGGGCTAATCAGAACCAATTGATTTGACAATAAAGCTTTGCTTTTATTTTCAGTAATCATTTGTTTTTTAATTAAATAACTCATCCAATCGACATCCGCAGAAAAGAAAAGATCACTTTTTGCCCCCGCTTCAATCTGTTTAGCCAATGCGGATGATGCACCGAAAACAGGTACAATATCGGTCTGAGGATGTTGCTTTTTATAAACTACAGCAATATCTGAAATTACATTGGTCAAACTCGCAGCGGCATATACCTTGACAGTTTCAGCTTGAGTTAAATTGCATAGACTGAATAATGCTACTCCAATCATTAAATTTTTCATGCGTTCTCCAATTACAAATTATTGATATTTAGCGTAATAAATGATTTAAATTAGATGAAAAATCCATCCACAATTTGCCCTGCATGTATTTTCTCCCTAGCAGGAATGCGAACCAAAGCATTGGCGTGCATCAAATTGCTCAACATATGTGATTGTTGATTGGACAAACTACTGACTTTCAATGTTGCCTGAGCAAAACTGACGCTCATGCGTAAAATGCGTTCTCGTGCATCGGCTTTTAAGTCGTGGGTCAATGTTGCTTTAAAACCATTGGGAATGTGTCGATGCCCCTGCAAAGCATTTAAAATCGTTTGAGTATAAATGTGCATTCCAACATACACCGCAGCAGGGTTTCCTGGTAACCCTAATAAAGAACAAACAGATCCATCTGTTCTGATAAATTCTGCAAACAACATCGGCTTGCCAGGTTTTTGTTTCACTTTCCAAAATATTTGCTGAAAACCTAAATCCAAAGCGACAGGTCGAATAAAATCATAGTCACCGACAGATACACCACCTGTGGTTAGGATCAGATCGTATTTTTGATTTAAATCACCTAATAAATTGTTTACGACCTCAGCCGTATCTGCGACATGAAAAATATCAACTTTTTGATTTTGTTGTTGAAACCATGCTTGAATAAGCGGTGCATTGGCATCAAAAATTTTCCCTGCTTCAAAATCTGAACTGCTTTTTGCGACTTCATCCCCTGTAATCACCACTGCGATTTTAGGATATTGATAGACTTGAACCTGTTGCACGCCTGCCATACTCAGTGAAGCAACGGCACCGACTGATAATTGTTGTCCTGCTTGTGCCAAAAGTTGCCCAACAGTAATTTCTTCACCTGCATCCCGAATATCGGCATGAATTTTTAAATGTTCTATTATTTCGATAGATTCAGGATTAATAATTTGAATAATTTCCTGCCTTGCCACAGTCGTTGTGCCCTGTGGAATTTCAGCACCTGTGAAAATCCGTAGCGCCTGCCCTGCCTGTAAAGTTAATTCTGCGCTTTGCCCTGCACGAATTTCACCGATTAATGTAAATTGGCTATTCGCTTGTATAACATCTTCTAAATGAGTTTCTAAAGGATCAGCTGAATTAAGCGCATAGCCATCGACAGCACTTTGTGAAAATAAAGGTAACTGTATAGTTGAAAAAATATCTTCGGCTAAATAACGGTTTAAGGCAGCATTCAATGCAAGTGTTTCAGTACCTAAAGGTTGTATTTTTTCCAAAATCAAAGCTAAAGCCTGATCAATCGAAATCAGTCCTGATTCCGTTCCACAGCTAGAATGTGTGGCAGACTCTGCTTGAAACGAAATTATTTCATTGATGCTTCCACTCATTCATAACCACCTTGATGTGGAATATTTTTTTGCACATCAAATAAATGAACCAACGCAGGTAAAATTGCGATTAAGGACTCTTTGGCACCCTGACGACTTCCCGGCAAAGTAATCACTAAACTGTTATCAATATAACCTGCAACTCCGCGACTGAGTGCAGCATAAGGCGTGCGTTTCTGTCCAAAACTACGAGAAGCTTCCATTAAACCGGGAATTTCACGCTTCAATAAGGGTTGAATAGTTTCCACGGTTAAATCTTTTGGCCCTAAACCAGTACCACCCACGGTTAAAATTAGCGGATATTGATTTTTTTGCTGTTCAATTAAAGCCAATAATTGTTCATGGCTATCTGCAATCACTTGATAGCTAATATTGCTAAAATTCGCTTCCTGTAAAATTTCCAAAACATTTTGTCCTGCGGTATCGGGTTTTTTACCTGAAGCGACTGTATCTGACAGTACAATCACCGATGCAGATAACGCCTCTTTCAGCGCACGGGTAAAATGCGACTTACCGCCTTTTTTCTTGTCTAATTTGCACTGATCCAAACTTAGATCTTCAGGATCACAATGTGGTTTCAGCATGTCATAGAGAGTTAGACCTGCAAGGCTGACTGCTGTCAATGCCTCCATTTCTACGCCCGTTGGGCCAATCGTTTCAACAGTTGCAATAATTTTTACATGATTTTCAAATAGTTCGAAATCCACATCTGCACGATAAATGGGTAATGGATGACACAATGGAATCAGCTCATCAGTTCGTTTTGCCGCTAAAATGCCTGCTATACGTGCTGTTTTAAGCGCATCGCCTTTTTCGGTATTGCCATTGCGTAGCAATTCAATGCAATGTGGCGGTGCGTACAAAATACCCGATGCAATTGCAGTCCGATAGCTTTCCGCCTTCATACCTACATTTTTCATGACAATATCCTTCAGTGCTGATAAAACTTTATAGGTTTAGAGCATTCACTTAAATCAGGGTTGAAGTGAATGCTGTTGATGTAATTCATCACTTTATTAATGTGCTGTATCATGACAATGTTCATGCATGTGACGATGGCTATGTGAGTGATGCTGATCTAAACTTTGATCTAAATCCTGACGAATACAACAACCTTCCACATATTGACTTGTCCCATCACAGTAAAACTCTTCTTTCCACACGGGCACTTCATGTTTGACCCGTTCCACCGCTTCTTCACACGCCTGAAATGCTTCACGGCGATGCGCTGCATAGGCAATGGCAATAATCGCCGTTTCACCAATACCCAAAGCTCCAACTCTATGAACAACTCGTACATAAGACACGCCGTATTTTTGTTGAATGTCCTGTTCAATTTGACGAATCATTTTTTCCGCAACAGGTGCATAAGCAGTATATTTCAATGCTTGAACGGATTTACCTTCATGATGATTGCGTACCGTACCAATAAATATACCAATGCCCCCACATTCAGGAAAATGTTGAATGCCATCAAAAATATCCTGTGAAAATGCATGGGTTTGAATCCTTGCAAAATGTTTTAGAGCTTGCATAATCAACCTCCTGCAACAGGTGACAGCATGACAAGGGTACTGTCATGATTGAGTAGCATTTGCCGTGACACAATATCTTCACCAATAGCGCAGGCACAGCGTTCCAGCATTTTTTGCGTATGCGGATATAACAGTTCCACTTGTGCTAAAACATCTGCAATGCAGCTTGAAGCATCACACTGTAGGATTAAATCACTCGGTAATTGCCGTTCAATTGCACCAAAGGCTTCAATTTTAACTAGAATATTTGACATCTTTAACCTCCAAGCATATGCATACTGATTTTTCGGGATGTCTGCTGTACTGTTCGGGCTTGAATAGCATCATACCCTTGTTCTTTTTTCCAAATATAAGCACCAACTTTTTGCAATAATGCTAACTTATCAGGGTTCTTTTCAGGCATTTTTTCAACGGTTGATAATGCAACTTGTCGTGAAGCTAACAATAGCGCTTTAATTTCTGTTTTCAGTGCTAAGCCTTTTGGCGCAAACAAACAGTTATACAATTCGCCTTGTGCCGTTAAACGAATACGATCACAATCACCGCAAAATGAATGACTGATAGTGGAAATAATACCAATCGTATGTTTTTTGGTGAGATGACTGTTGATTAAATATTGCCGTGCAGGATTGGCTCGAAATTTATCCGATGGTTGTACCTGAATTTGTATATCAAATTCAGTCGCCAATGTCGCTAGAATCTGTTGCTCACTCACCACATCCGCAACCGACCATTTTTGATCACCATCAAGTGGCATAAACTCAATAAAACGTAGCACAATATCCTGCTGAATCGACCATTTTGCCAAAGGTAAAATCTGATCATCATTCAGACCTTGCATTAAAACCGTATTAATTTTAATCGGCAATCCAACTTCTAGTGCCGCAGAAATCCCTGCCAATACAGGTGCCAACTCTTTTTGGGTCAGTTGCTTAAATTGTTCTGCATCCAAACTATCCAAACTTATATTCAGATCATCCAAACCTGCATTCTTCAGTGCTTCAGCATATTTTTTTAAATAATGCGCATTGGTGGTCATCGAAATACGTTTTAGACCGATTTTTTTGAGTTGTTGTAATTGTTCAATAAAATGTACCACTCCTTGGCGCATTAAAGGTTCACCACCTGTAATGCGAATATGTTCGATACCTTGTTGCACCATAAAATGGCAAAATTGATAAAGTTCTTCAAAACTGAGTAAATCGTGTTTTTTTACCCACTCAGGATGTTCAGGCATACAATAAGCACATTTAAAATTACAGCGATCAGTCACTGAAATTCTGAGTTTGCGCTTTTGACGACCAAATTGATCAGCAAATACAGCCTGTGTTTCCAATGGCATCATCGCATTCATTCTGAGCACTCACCTCTTTGGGTATTTAAATTTTGCACTCTATTTATGCTTCAACTTAAAAAGGCCCAATCCATCCTGATGACTTATTGTTATGAGAGGTAGCAATAAGTGTTCCAACTTTGTGCCAAAGTAGCAATTTGCCTGAATTAATGGAGGAATTTCAGTTGTTGATATTGTTGCAACTCATCCAATGAATTAATACTGTGGAAAAAGAGTGCATGATTTTTAAAACATGCCACCTGAGCGTGCAAAGATTCAAAACATTGCTTTAAACTGCGCTGTTTTTGCTCAAGCTGTGCCACTAATGTGGGAAAACTGCCGCGCTTTAACAAACAAAATGGATATAAAGCAGTTTGATTGATTTCCACATAAGCCACTTCTGCCTTCGGATTTTTAGCCAAAGTCTGATGCAACATTGCCACGACATTGGACGGAATATAAGTTACATCACAAGGTACAAACAGCACATAATCAGATTGCACATGCGACCATGCACTTTTCATTCCCATCAAGGGGCCTAAAAAGCCACGTTCATCATCCTGATAACAATGCAAACTCGGAATAATTTTCTGATAAATTGAATCATCCCGATGGCTGTTAATCCACACAGTCGTTACAGTAGATTTAAGTTGTTGATGGATTTTAATGAGTTGAATTTGATCATCAAATTTCTGCAAAAGTTTATTCATGCCATTCATACGCCGAGCCTGACCACCTGCAAGAATGACCAAATCAGTGGCAGGATAATCCACCTTCAAACTCACTTTCCGATAGATTCTTTTTACTGTGTTACGCAAGTCTATTTTTTTAAATGTGTCTTCTTTCATAGCTTTTATATTCATTGATTTTAGATTAAACGCCTTTATTTTCATGTTCATAACTGTGCCTCCATCTGACAAATTTTAATCAAACCACGAATTTCAGGTAGACATGAACCACAATTTCCACCCGCTTTTAAACACGCTGTGACTTGTTTTTCATCGGTGATATTTTTGGCTTTGATGGTTTCAATCATGCGGTTTTTCCCGACTTTAAAACAACTACAAACTAAAGCCCCCTCACTGTTCCCCATCGACATCGGTTGCCCTGCAAGTAAGGCTTTACGATGCATCGCACTCAAGCGTTCCCGCTTAAACAAACTTGCAACCCAATCCCGATCAGGCAATAAAGCTTTAGGTGCAATATATAAACTTGCAATTAAAATGCCATTTCTAAGCACAATGTTATGACTGATATATGCCGATGGATCTTCTACATTCAGCCACTCAAAACTTTCATCCTCAAAAGCTAAAAGTTCTTTGAGTTTTTCAGTGGTCGCAGACATTTTTCGACGATCTGCCAACTCATAACGGGTGGCTTTTGCTGTGGTAATTTTGGTCCACCACACCATTTTATCCACTGCATTTTTTGTATAATGTTCAAAACCTTGACGAACATATAACACGCCTTGCCACTGCGTATAAAAAGGCTGAATCATGACAGGTGTATGTTTAAATTCAGGCTCGCCCGAAATTGCATCCACCACAGGATTGACCACTTTACCAATTCTCGCATCGGATGCTGTTTTTTCTGTCCAATGGATAGGGGCAAAAACCTGACCACGGCGGATTTTATCGCTTAGCACGACACGTAAGACACAACTTCCCCATGCTGACTTCACATCAACCAATTCAGTATCTTTTAGACCAAATTTCAAAGCATCTTGAGGATGAACTTCGCAATAGGGTTCAGCTTTATGGGTACTCAAATTGGCAGAAAGACCTGTACGAGTCATGGTATGCCATTGGTCCCGAATTCGACCTGTATTTAAAATCAAGGGGTATTCACTGTCGGTTTGATGTACAGGATTAACGACGGATGTGGCAATAAATTTGGCTTTCCCATCGGTATGGCTAAAATGACCATCGGCATACAAACGCGCCACAGCATCTTCTTTTTGTTCGCTTGACCATACAGGCCATTGAATGGGAGCTAAATTTTGATAATCGGTAATGCTTAAATCGGTTAAACCACTTAAATTAAAATAACGGAAAATAGAATCATCTGTTCGATCTATAGTTTGTACATTTTGATAGGCAGATAATTGCGCATGTTCTGTAAAAATCTCATGACTATTAGCAAATTCAAACCCATCAAAACCCATCTTTTTTGCGACTTGTGAAATTGACCACCAATCGGCTTTACATTGTTCAGGTACGGCTAAAAAAGCATTCTGACGGGAAATCCGTCGCTCCGAATTAGTGACGGTTCCTTCTTTTTCACCCCATGCAAGCGCAGGTAAAAGTACATCAGCGTACTGTGTAGTATCTGTATCAAGACAAATATCAGACACCACTACGAATTCACATTTTTCCAAAGCACGTTTAACCTGATCAGCATTGGGTAAACTCACCACGGGATTGGTCGCCATAATCCAAATGGCTTTGATTTGCCCACTTTCTACAGCTTCAAATAGATCAACAGCTTTTAAACCTGATTTTTGCGCAATGTGTGGGCTTTTCCAAAATTCCTGTACCAATTTTTGATGTTGAGGATTTTCAATTTCCATATGTGCTGCCAACATATTGGCTAGTCCACCGACTTCACGCCCACCCATCGCATTCGGCTGTCCTGTCATAGAAAATGGCGCAGCACCAAGTTTGCCAATTTTGCCAGTTAATAGATGACAGTTGATAATACTGTTGGCTTTATTCACCCCTTGTGAAGATTGATTAACCCCCATCGAAAATAAACTCATAACTTTTTCAGTATGAGTAAACTTTTGATAAAACAATTCTAATTTCTCGAGAGAGATTCCTGTTTTTTGTGCCACATCGTAAATGGAGGATTCACTGTGGCTACTGTCCAAAGCCACTGTTAAGCATTCAGTATGTGCTGTAACGAAATCAGCATCGACTGCGCCATTTTGATGCAAATATTGCAATAGACCATTAAACAGCGCGACATCCTGTCCGGGTAAAATTGGTAGGTGTAAGTCTGCGGCTTCACAGGTTGCCGTAAAACGTGGGTCTATCACCACCACGAATAAATCTCGCTCTTCTTTGGCTTTCATAATCCGTTGATATAAAACAGGATGACACCATGCGGTATTTGAGCCAACCAAAACCACCATATTGGTATGTTCAAAATCTTCATAACTTGCAGGAACAATATCTTCACCAAAAGCCCGTTTATGCGCTGCTACGGCGGAAGACATGCAAAGTCGTGAATTGGTGTCGATATTAGCTGTGCCCAAATAACCTTTCACAAATTTATTGACGACATAATAATCTTCCGTCAGCAATTGCCCCGACACATAAAAAGCAACACTTTCACGCCCATACTGATCAATACAATGTTGAAATTGCTCTGCAATTTTTGTTGTGACCGTGCCCCAATCACTTATTTTACGTTGTGCCTTACGTCCAAGCATCGGCTGTAAAACACGACTTTCCAAACCAAGCGTATCGGCTAAATTACTGCCTTTAATACACAATTTTCCAAAATTGGCAGGATGATGAATATTTCCTGTGATCGTTACTTTTTGCCCCAAAGTTCCCGTTAGTACCTTAGCCGTCACGCCACAACCCACACCACAGTATGGGCACGTAGAATCTGTAGTTTTAATATTATTGTCTGTATGACTTTCTGTGGAGCCATGCAGTTCCATCATAGGGATACTCTTCATTTCCTGCTGTGCTCCTTATTCCCAATCAAACTTATTTGGGCGTTGCTTTCATTTTCTAGAATCAACCCAAATATCTAAATTCACGATGATATAAACTATCGTGTAGTGGCATGGATGCCATCGTTGGACGGGGGTACAGGGCGTACTCCTCGCACAACAAAGGATTTTTGTCACTTTTGATCTCTCAAAAGTGAGGCTACACCTACGCAAATAAAATTTAACTTAAAATGAAAATATGAGGTCGTGGCTTCTATTTTCCTGATAAGCAATGAATCACCCTGCTTGTTTTAATGCAAAATCTCGACCAAACAGTAATTTATTGCGAATACTTGAAATTGAGCTTTGATCTGCAATCAATTCTGCATACCAAGCACCGTCTTCGGTGTCACCAAACAACACAGCACCAATCATTTTGTCTTTTTGAATAATGATGCGTTTGTAAATCTGACGTTTTTCATCATTCAGGATGATGTCTTCATAATCTTCGGCTGATTCACTATTTTCTAAATCAATTCGACCTGCGGAAAACACATCACAGCCACTGACTTTTAACTGCGTGGGTACGGTTGGCGCTTTAAAAGTTAAACTGCCATGCTCTGCCAAATGAGTCGCACAAATAAAAGCTTGCCCCCACAATGGCTCAACTAATCCAAAAGTTTGATTACGATGTTCAATACATTCACCGACCGCATAAATACTTGGATCAAAAGTCTGCATGGTGTCATTTACCATCACACCACGATTGCAACGCAAGCCTGCACTTTGTGCCAAAGTAATGTTAGGGCGGATACCAACAGCAAATACGACTAAATCTGCATCGAGGATTGTGCCATCTTTCAGTTTAATCTGACTAACATGCCCATCCTGACCAATCAATTCTTGGGTATTGGCTTCGGTGATGATGGAAATACCTTTCGCTTCAATACTGTGACGCAACATTACACTTGCTCTACTGTCAAGCTGACGCTCCATAATTCGATCCATCAAATGCAATACGGTGACATTCATTCCTCGTTGCTTTAAGCCATAGGCTGCTTCAAGCCCTAACAATCCACCACCAATCACCACCGCATTTTTTTTGTTTTTGCAATAATCAAGCATGATATTCACATCGTAAATATCACGAAAGCTAATCACGCCTGTTAAATCTGCACCTGAAATAGGCGGAATAAAGGGTTTTGAACCTGTAGCTAAAATCAAACGGTCATAATCCATTACCAGACCTTTTTGGGTATAGACTTGCTTCCGTGGGCGATCAATTTTCACAGCAGGATCATCAGCAATAAAATTGATATTTTTCGACTGATACCATGAATGTGGATGCAACATAATATCTTCAATGGTTTTTTCACCTGACAAAACAGGCGACAACATAATGCGGTTATAGTTACCCCATGGCTCTTCACCAATCACGGTAATATCATAGCGGTCAGGTGCCATATCCAATAAATCTTCCAAGCAACGCATACCTGCCAAACCATTACCAACCAAAACAAGTTTGGTTTTTTCCTGTGAAGATGAATTGTTGGTAATATAGGTTTTTTGTGCTATCGGGCAGACAAAAACACAACCATTTTCAATCTTGCTTGGAAAAACCAAGAGTTTTTGTTCTTTATCTTCTAAGCAACGCCCGGTCGCAAGGCTGAAATGTTGTTTATAAATAGGGGATGCGACCACACGTTCGCCCTGTAGATCCCCAACAATCCCCCGTGACATCACAAAAGCCTGACTAAATGGATCTTGATTGCTTAAGGCATAGACCCGTTTTTCATTCCCGACACGGAACAATGCAATTTGTTGTAGATGGATGATTGCACCCACACCTGTATTTGGCGTGATATCGGCAAATTGACACACTTCAACCCATTCCATCTTATCAGTTGTATTAACGCTTTTTAAAATAGTCATGCAAATTCTCCTTGATCTTATTCAGTGCAAATACTTAAACTTTCAACCGCTTAAGCTTCAACCATCACAATACGACTCACATCACGTTCTGCTGTGGTTTTTGGACGGATTTGCCCACGTTCAGAGGCAAACTGAATATGTGGATCATTTTGTTGTTCAGCTTTTGCATTAATAAAGGTAATAAAGCGTTTACGTACTTCAGGGTCTTCAATCGCAGTACGCCATTCATCCTGATAAGTGCCAACCACGTGCGACATACGGCGTTCCAATTCATCCGCTATGTCTAAAGAATCATCAATCACGACGGCTTTTAGATAATCCAAGCCCCCTTCCATGTTGTCACGCCATACTGAAGTTCGTTGTAAACGGTCTGCTGTTTGCACATAGAACATAAAGAAACGGTCGATATAGCGAATTAAAGTTTCTGTATCCAAGTCTGAAGCCAGTAATTCTGCATGACGAGGTTTCATTCCACCATTACCACAGACGTATAAATTCCAACCTCGTTCTGTAGCAATCACACCGACATCTTTACTTTGTGCTTCAGCACACTCACGGGTACAGCCTGAAACCGCCATTTTAAGTTTATGCGGTGAACGTAAGCCCTTATAGCGATTCTCTAAAAATATCGCTAAGCCCATAGAATCATCTACACCATAACGACACCATGTACGACCCACGCAAGATTTAACAGTACGTAGTGATTTACCGTAGGCATGACCTGATTCAAAGCCTGCATTGATGAGTTTTTCCCAAATATCAGGCAATTGATGCACTTGCGCCCCAAATAAATCAATGCGTTGCCCACCTGTGATTTTGGTATACAAACCATAATCTTTAGCCACTTGCCCAATGGTAATTAATCCTTCGGGGGTAATTTCACCTCCAGCAATTCGTGGCACAACCGAATAAGAACCATCCTTTTGAATATTGCCCAAGTAATAATCATTACTGTCCTGTAGACCTGCATGAGTGGGTTTTAAAACAAAATCGTTCCAACAAGATGCTAAAATATTCGCGACTGTTGGTTTACAAATATCACAACCTAAACCATGCCCATGTTGATGGATTAAATCATCAAAGGTTTTAATTTCATTGACTCGCACCAAGTGATACAGCTCTTGACGTGAATAGGCAAAATGCTCACATAGATGATTATTAACCGTCACCCCCTGACGCTGTAATTCAGATTTTAAAACCTGTGTTACCAAGGCTGAACAACCGCCACATGCCGTTGCGGCTTTAGTGCATTTTTTTAGTGCACCCAATGAGGTTGAACCCTCTGCAATTGCCGAACAAATATCTGCTTTAGACACATTATTACATGAACAAATCGTTGCACTGTCGGGCAGTAAATCAACACCACTGCCCCCACTTTTAGATGGTGCATTGGCATAACCCGGCATAATCAAACTTTCAGGACTTTCAGGAACTGCTAAGCCATTCAACATCATTTGCAAAAGGTCGTTGTATTCTTTGGCACAACCAACCAATACAGCACCTAAAAGTTTAGTTTTTTCTGCATTCACCACGATTTTTTTATAAACCATGGCATTTTCATCTGCATAAAAATAACTGAGTGCATTCGGTGTCATGGCGTGTGCATCACCGACTGATGCCACATCAACACCCATTAGTTTCAGCTTGGTGCTCATGTCTGCACCTAAAAATGCAGTGCTTGTTTGTGACATCACGTGCTTGGCTGCAATACGTGCCATGTCATAGCCAGGTGCAACTAAACCATAAATTTTATTTTGCCATAATGCACATTCACCAATGGCGTAAATGTCTTCATCTGAGGTTTGGCAATAATTATTAATACTAATCCCGCCACGCTCACCCATGTTCAAACCACTTTGACGCGCCAATTCATCACGTGGGCGAATGCCTGCTGAGAAGAGAATGATGTCTGTTTCAAGCTCTGAACCATCACCAAACTTCATCACATGTGTGGTTGATGTACCGTCTTCAATGGATGATGTTGCTTTTTGGGTATGGACTTTCACGCCTAAATTTTCAATTTTTGAACGTAAAACTTTACCGCCCAAATCATCAATTTGTACCGCCATTAAACGGGGCGCAAATTCCACCACATGGGTGTCTAAATCTAAATCTCTTAATGCTTTGGCTGCTTCTAATCCAAGCAGACCACCACCGATGACCACACCTGTTTTAGCATTTAAACTTGCAGCACGAATGGCATCAAGGTCATCAATTGTACGATACACAAAGCAATTTTTACGTTCATTGCCCGGAATCGGTGGAACAAAAGCATAAGAACCTGTTGCTAGAATCAATTTATCATAGGCAATCACATCACCAAGATTGGTCGTAATGCTTTTATTAATACGATCAATGGCAACCGCTTTGGTGCTTAAACGCAAATCTATTCCATAAGCATCTGCAAAATCACTACGGCATAAGGTTAAATCTTTGACAGATTTTCCTGAGAAATATTCAGTTAAATGCACGCGGTCATAGGCTAAACGAGATTCTTCAGCAAGGATGGTGATTTCCACTTCATCGCCTGCATGCTCAAGCACCGATTCGATAAATTTGTGACCCACCATACCGTGACCAATCATGACTAATTTCATTTCAATTCTCCTCAAATTTTCTTATTTTTTTTTGCGATTAAGCTGCGTGATTTTGTTTAGTGCTTTGTGCAAGGCTTTGTTCAAGATCGTGGCGCTCAAGAACAGCGGCTTCAAACAATTTTTGTTCTTTTTCTTTATGTTCAACCGAAAAACGAATCATTAAGACACAACTTGCAGCGATCACCACCAAACCACCCAACACCATCAGTGTAGTTTGAATATCAAGCATACCTTTCAATAAGAAACCTGCTGCTACTGCTCCGACGTTCCCGCCTGCACCAATAATGCCTGCCACACCACCTAGAGCATCACGATCTATGAAAGGTACCAGTGCATAAGTTGCACCACATGCCATGTGAGTGAATAAAGCAAATATTGTCATTGCGAGGACGGCAAAAACAGCAGTATTCATTTGAGAGAAGACCACCAAAAATACACCTTCCATCAAGATCATCAGGAAAAGTACTTTGGTACGACCATCCAAACCTTTTTTTGTTGCGACTTTATCTGAAACAATGCCACCTAAAGCACGAGCAAATAAAGCAAGTAAACCGAAAATTCCTGCTGCCAATCCTGCTTCTTTTAAACCAAACTGAAAATTATCGACGTAGTACAGCGCAATAATGTTATGAATAAAAATTTCAATACCAAAACATGCCGCATACGCCCCAAAGAGAATCCAAACGCGGTAGTTACGTGCAGCGTGCATTAAAATCGCAATGCCACCTTTTTTATCACTGCCGACTTGAATACCTTGTGCACGTAATTCTTTAAAATCGCCTTGTGGGCAATCTTGCGTAAATTTCCAATACATCACACCAACAATTAGCATCAATACGCCCGGCACAATCAGCGCAATTCTCCAACCCTCTGCCTGTTCAACACCAAACATCACTAAAGCCGCTAACATTAAGGGCATTAAAGCCTGTGTCGCACCACCACCTGCATTTCCCCAACCTGCTGTGGTTGCATTTGCTGTTCCTACGACATTCGGTGCAAACATAATACTGGTGTGATATTGCGTGATCACAAAACTGGCACCAATTGCACCAATGAGTAAGCGAAAAAATAAGAAGGATTCATAACTGTTGGCAGATGCCACACCAAACACAGGAATACTGCCGATGATTAATAGTGCGGTATAAGTTTTACGTGGCCCGTATTTGTCACAAAGTGGGCCAACAATCAGACGAACTAAAATGGTAATAGCAACTGCTGCAATATTAATATTGGCAATTTGATCTTTAGTCAGATGAAATTCACCTGCAATCACAGGCATGAGTGGTGCACAGGCAAACCACGCAAAGAAACAGACAAAAAAAGCGAGCCAACTCATGTGGAAGGCTCGCATCGCTGCGCTGTTAAAGTTTAAAAGACTTATTCTTGTGGCTTTCTTAGCATCTAAATTTGAAGACATAACCTTTTCCTACCTGAACTGAACGTGTGGGTTTTCTGTGATGCAGGCATTGCATCTCAGAGCGATCAGAGCGGACATCGTTGGCCGTCTTACAAATTTTTTATGAGAGTCGTCTTTGACTCGAAATGGATAATGCACTTAGTGTGCCAATGCTTTAAAATAAATTATAATCAATTGATTTTTATATATTTATTAATTTTTTATTTTCTTAAACGCTATTCTACAGTTATTTAATATACTTAAATTAAAATAATGATGACTTTTAAAATGCTTTGTTAATGTTCATCTTGCGCTAATCAAGTGCATCATGATGATGCATACCCCATAAGCCATTATTTTTCATAACTTTATCTATTTATAAATTTTGTATAAAAATCTTTTTATTTAGGCTTTACATGATTGAAATATATAACGAATAATGTCTTTATCAAAAATAAATGTATAAGGTCATAAAAAATAGTATTACTGGCATCTTATTTGCTTATTTATCACTATAACTTTTTAAGTTTCAGCCATTTTCAAATGCCAAAACTAAAAATAGCCTTAATTGATGACGATTTGGATCGGGCGCAGTACATCAAAAAATCACTGATCGAACATGACTTCGAAGTCGTGGCATGCCTGATGATTGATCATTTAACTATGTTCGATCTGCAACAATTACATGCAGATGTGATTTTACTGGACATGGATCATCCACATCGAGACATCATTGAAAGCTGTGTCAGGCAATTTGATTTACCTACTGTCTTATTCACTAAGAATAGCCATAAAGATACAATTAAAAATGCTATAGATGCAGGAGTCACGGCGTATATTGTGGATGGTATTGATCCAAGTAAACTGGAAAGTATTTTAGAAATTTCCATCGAACAATTTAAAAAACATAAAAAATTAATGACTGATCTTAAAGATACTAAAAATAAACTAGCTGACCGCAAAGATGTAGAAAAAGCCAAAGTTTTACTGATGCAATTACATGGTTTAAAAGAAGAACATGCTTTTCAGCTATTGCGTAAAAATGCCATGAGCCACCGTATGACCATTGGTGAAATGGCTCGTCGGTTACTAGACGCTCAACAACTTTTACAAAATCAATTGAAGGATTAGATGATGACAGATTTAGAAAAAACTAAAATCCAAATTGGCTATATTCCTTTACTCGATTGCGTTGCAATACTTTGGGCAAAACAGCGTGGTTTTTTTGATGAACAAGGTCTAGACGTTAATTTAATCAAAGAAGCCTCTTGGGCGAGCCTAAGAGATCGTTTGGCTTTTGGTGTTTTAGATGTTGCTCATTGCCTATCAGCCATGCTTCCTGCAGCAGCTTTAGGTGAGGATCAGATCGGTATTCCGCTACAAACCAATTTGGTCTTGAGCCAAAATCGTGCTTTTATTTCACTCAGCCAAAAACTTTGCCATCAACTCAATATTTATCACCAAGATTCTGCTGAACAATCTGCTCAAAAAATTGTTCTCGCCCTAAAAAATGGGCAGAAAATACGTTTGGCAAATGTATTTAAGCAATCTATACACCACTATTGTCTACGACAATGGCTCGCACTTGCAGATCATGAAACCGCTCAACAATGCAATCTTCTAACACTTCCCCCACCCTATATGGTCGAAGCCATTTCTAAAAACTTAATTGATGGTTTCTGTGTTGGAGAACCTTGGAACACTCAAGGAGAATTAGCAGGTATCAGCCAACCCGTCATTTCAAGTCAGGAGATTATCCCTGACATCGCAGATAAAGTTTTAGCTTTCACTCAAGACTGGGCTATACAACATCCCAATACGCTTAAAGCGATTACTCAAGCAATTGTTAAAGCTCAACAAGAGTTAAAAGATATGGTTAATTTTGATGAAGTCTGGGAACTATTAATTGAATTTAATATTATTCAATTTCAATGCTCAGAAAGTCTCCATGTAGAGAAATATTATTCCATTCAAAATATCATTCGTCATTTAGTCAAAGACACTACAACACCTAAAATAGATGATTTTTATTGGCTCATTGAACAAATGATCAAATGGGATAAAATTACACTAAAACCTGCTGATATAGCACGAATTGCTGAAAGTTGTTACTTTCCGTTATATAAAACATAAACTTTGAGCATTAATTACAACTTTGTTGCATAAAGCCTTTTAAAGATAAAAATCCTCTAAGTCACTCAAATTTAACATGCAACTCAAGTATGGGGTTGACCTAACTCTGTAAATTTATTTAACACTTGAGTAGCACTGCGCAAGGTGTATGAATCTTATTAACTTGACCTAGACGCCCTTGCACTAAGTTTATCGTCATATAATTTGATGCAATACGTTTTGGTTTCTATCAAGCTTTGATGATGGTACTCAGACCACTTTAAGGCTAGACTTTAGGAAATTGGTTTTCACTATGCACGAATTTCGAGTGATTTATTGAGATAGTTTTATTTATGCTTTTAAGTGCTGTAAAAAATTAATTCGTAAGTTTTCACAGAAGGAATTGAAGGGAAATAATTGTAGCATTCGGCATCGGATCAGATGTGGATTAAGGAGAGGTTGCAACTTTTCAAAAAAGCTTAAAAATCATTTCAAAACTTTTGATTTAACTTTCTTCTATATTAATAATAGATTTATTTAATACCAGCATGCTTTCTGAAATGCCACCAAAGTTACAATATGTATGCATTATATTTTTTTCATAAAAAATTCTTCTAAAACTTATTTTATATACGTTTAAAATAATACTTTAAGAAAATCAGTATTATTTAAATGAACTTTTCTCATATTTAATAACCTTTATTTTTTACAAAATATTTTGATGAAGTTTCAGCACTATAATATGTCAATAACATAACCAACTAGTTCCTCCACTTGGTGGATTTACGAAATACTCGAACGCATTTCATTGAACTCAACCACGAACGTATTACTTTAGGTAATGTCGATACAATTAATTTTAGAATTGCATCTCTATTTCAGGGCAAGAGCAAAATTGTTATGAATTAAAACAGATTTATGTAGACAACCGTTTAAATATATTAAAAGCTTAACTCTCGATTCCAAACAGCTTGTTTAGAATTGGTGATGATTCATGTACTTTGAATATTGACCGAGTTCAAAATCAATATCATTGGTAGTTAAAACCTTTAAATAAATAGCATGACTTTAATCATGCTATTTTATATTTATAGAGTTGAAAAATAAATTTAACATCATCATTTGCGATCTAGAGTAGCAACAATTCTGTTTAATAATTCGCTTAGAAATTCTGATGAGGTTCCTAACACACTCTATAAACGCTCATTAAGATTAATTGAAGCCAAAATTTTATGTGGGTTGCAATGTGGGATAAAACACGAGCAAGAAAAAAGCCCTTGTAATAACAAGGGCTTTTTAGATATTTGGCGGAAGCGGTGAGATTCGAACTCACGGAGGACTCACACCCTCGTCGGTTTTCAAGACCGGTGCATTCAACCGCTCTGCCACGCTTCCATGTGCGCCATCATACGGAGCTTTTATACATCTGACAAGTGAAAAATACAGTCAAAGCATACAAGTGCATATACTTTCACCAAATACTATAAAAAATCACAATATTGCAGCGATTTCAGCACCTTCACGAATCGCACGCTTCGCATCAAGCTCGCCTGCAAGTTTTGCACCACCAATAATATGGTAACTTGCTAACGTCGATTCACCTTCTTTCGGCATCAATTCTTTAACAGATTCTTGCCCTGCACAAACCACAATGGTATCAACACGTAAGAGCTGATCATGACCATTCACTTCAACCCACAAACCTTCATTTGATACAGATTTATATTGCACACCACGCATCATACGTACAGCATGCTTTTTCAATTGCGCACGATGTACCCAACCCGAAGTTTTACCCAAGCCAATTCCGAGTGGTGTAGTTTTACGTTGCATCAGATAAATCTGGCGAATGGGCGCTTCAACTTCAGCAGGCACATGACCCCCTTCAGTCATATAATTTGGATTTGGATCAACACCCCATTCACGTTGCCATTCTGCCAAAGGCTGTGGTTGTGGCTGATGCTCAGGTTTCAACAAATACTCTGAAACATCAAAACCAATACCGCCTGCACCAATCACCGCAACTTTATCGCCTACTTGCGCACCACGTAACACTTCAGCATAAGATAGTACATTTGGTGCATCACTACCTTCAATTTTAAGACCACGAGGCACAACACCTGTGGCAATAATCACATCATCAAAGCCTTCACGTTCAAGTTGCTCACGGTTCACTTTGGTATTTAAGCGTACCTCAACACCAGTCTTTTCAAGCTGAACTTTAAAGTAACGGATAGTTTCATGAAATTCTTCTTTTCCTGGTACTACTTTAGCAAGGTTGAACTGACCACCGACTTCTTTTGCTGCTTCAAATAACGTGACATTGTGACCACGTTCAGCAGCAACCGTTGCCGCAGACATTCCTGCAACACCACCACCCACAACTGCAATTTTTTTGGCTTTTTTGGTTTTTAAATAGACCAATTCTGTTTCATGTGCCGCACGAGGATTCACTAGACAACTTGCACGTTTATTTTGAAAACTATGATCTAAACAGGCTTGGTTACATGCAATACAAGTATTAATTTCATCAACACGATTGGTTGCAACTTTATTCACCCAAAAAGCATCAGCAAGTAATGGACGAGCCATTTGCACCATATCTGCTTTACCTGCCGCCAAAATTTCTTCTGCAGTTTCAGGCATATTAATACGATTCGATGCTATAACAGGCACTGCAACATGCTTTTTTACTTCCGCTGTATAGTCAACAAAAGCTGCACGCGGTACAGAAGTGACAATCGTTGGAACACGTGCTTCATGCCAACCAATTCCCGTATTCAACAACGTTATCCCTGCTTTTTCTAAAGCTTTGGCAACGGTAATCACTTCATCCATAGTATTGCCATCATGCACAAGATCGAGCATAGACAAACGGAAACAAATAATAAATTTTTCACCGACCTTCGCACGAATGGCTTTGACAATTTCAACCGCAAAACGCATACGATTTTCAATTGCTCCCCCCCATTGGTCTTCACGTTGATTGACATGGCGACTTAAAAATTGATTGAGTAAATAACCCTCTGAGCCCATCACTTCCACGCCATCATAACCTGCCTTTTTCGCAAGGCTTGCGGTATGAGCAAAATCGTCAATCGTGCTGAGAATATTTTTTTCACTCATTTGACGTGGTTTAAACATAGAAATAGGTGATTTGATCGGGCTTGCAGATACTACAAAAGGCTGATAACCATAACGTCCAGAATGTAGAATCTGCATCAAAATTTTTGCACCATGCTTATGCACAGCATGCGTTACTAAACGATGTGGTGCAATATCACCAAGCGTATTCATGGTTCCGCCAGCAGGCAATAACCACCCCTGACGATTCGGCGAAATTCCACCAGTAATCAGTAGTCCCACACCGCCTTTCGCTCGCTCACCAAAATAAGCCGCAAGCTTTGGATAATTATAAAAACGATCTTCTAAACCTGTGTGCATAGAGCCCATAACGACACGGTTTTTTAGTGTCGTAAAACCTAAATTTAATGGCTGTAAAATATGTGCATAGCTATTCGTTGTCATGTTGATCCTTTTATCTTTGGCTTTGCAACTTGTTGCATACTACTGTAGCGATTTTTTAATTTTTTAGGATGACTTCTTTTTGGTTTTTCTATGTTAATAATGTCAATTCAGCCAATTCCGTTTATTAGCTTCATTTAGCCTAGCTTTGCGATATCAGTCAAATAAGCAGCATAAAATAAACCAAAAAGTTTAATAAAAATAAGTATACATATATGTTTGGGTAACTATGCTTATGATCATATGCCCAATAACACCCTTACAATAAGTATAAGATTTAAATTAGGCACAAAATTTTATTTTTGAAAATACGTTTCCTTTATTTTGAAATCTTTTGTTTAACTAGAATAATATTTAACAAGCAAGATAGATTGATAATTTTGATTTAACTTGCACATAAACTCATATTTATAAGCGATATTATTTCAACAATTTTCGGAACAGACTTCTCCTTTTACACTTACACTGAAAAGACCAAAAAAATCAGCCACTCTTAAGAATGACTGATTTATTCATAAATATTTTAAATATTTATTTCCAATATTTTAATTTACTTGTTTGCCCAATACCGACGTTAAAGCTATTACTTGGATCAAGCTTTTGATAATGGTTTTTCAAAGCAGGCTTTGCCACATATAAATGCCCCACATTATGTTCAGCAGGATATTCTGCCCCACGATCATCAAGTAAATGCCACATTTCATGTTCCATTGCCAAAGGATCTACGCCTTTTTTAACAATATAATCTTGATGAAAAACATGGCAAAGGAAATGTCCGTAATACAATTTATGAATGATTTTTTCATTCATTTCTTGTGGTAAAGTTTCTACCCATTCACGGTCATTACGACGTAGCGCAATATCCAGTGCCACAATATCTTCCACTTCTGAACGATGCGTATCACGGTAACGAATCGCAGCACCTGCCACAGCAAAACGATGTAAAAATGCTTTACGCCCTTCTTCATCGGTACATTTAAAATAATTACCTGATGTTTGATGACTAAAGTAATCTTTTAAAAAGTCATGAACCCGAGCAACATCCTGATTTTCAATACGAATCATTAAGTGATGTTCATATAAATCACGAAATTCATTCATTCGTTTAGGTAAATGGTTTGGCATGAGTTTGGTCACGAGTTGCAGAACTTTATCCGACAAACCACGCAAGCCAACTTTTTCTAAATAACCATCCACTTTATCTTTCATTGCAAATGCAGCAGGCACTTTTGCTGTACCAAATTTTTCAATAAACATGAAACTGTCTTTGCCGTATTCCGCACCAATATCATAGGCAACACGGTGAATGTATTCACCTGCAATTGGCAAACGTGGCAAATCTTTCAACAAAAAACGGCGAATTTCAGTCAAGTCATCATGTGAATTTGTACCTACATAAAACACCTGACTTGGAATTTTTTCAAAGGTATCTAAACGTACTGCAAAAACACAAACTTTACCTGCTGAACCTGAAGCTTCAAATAAACGACTTGGATCGGCATTAAAACGTGCAGGCGTATTTTCATCGACCTGTTTTACATCATGTGAATAGTGTTGATCAGAAGCACAGCAACTTGAATTGTTAATGATGTCATCAATTTGATAGTTTTTATTTTCAAGTTTCGTGAGGATTTCTTCAGGTGTTCGCCCTAAATTCACACCCAAATGATTGACCAGTTCTAATTCACCAGACTCATTGACTCGTGCATAAAGTGCTAACTCTGTATAGGCAGGCCCACGACGAACTAATGCACCACCTGAGTTATTGCACACACCACCTAAAACTGATGCACCAATACATGAAGAACCAATCACTGAATGTGGTTCACGATTAAATGGCGCTAAATCTTTTTCTAAACGATCAAGCGTTGCACCTGGCAAACAAATGACTTGCTGACCATCATTAATTACTTGAATACCTGCTAAACGACGCGTACTCATTAAAATTACAGGACGATCATAATCATCACCAAATGGCGTTGAACCACCTGTCAAACCTGTGTTGGCAGCTTGCATAATCACAATGCAATCGGCGTTCACAGCCACTTTTAATACTTGCCATTGTTCAAGTAAAGTTCCTGGCACAACAACCGCCAAGACTTGACCTGCACCATAACGACGACCTTGACGATAAAGGCGTGTGTCATTGGCATCGGTTAATACGTGTTGTTTACCAACGATATGAATGAGGTCTTGGATGGTTTGTAATGATTGAGTTTGCATATTTGTTATTTCCAGTTATAAGAATCCCCTCTAAATCCCTAAGACCAGTCAGTTAAGGATTCTTTAAATCCTCCCCCACCGCTCCTTTTCCAAAGGAGGGGCCTTCTGTCCACTAAATTTGATTGAGTTTGAGAAAAACTCCCCTCTTTTCAAAGAGGGGTTAGGGGAGATTTATACGATTTGAATAATCATAATGAGTGATAATTAAATCACCCTGCCAGCTCTTTTTCTAATCTCACCAAACAATCTGAAGTAATATCAGCAATCGTGTTTGCACCCGTCAATGTCATCGCCACACGCATTTCTTTATCAATTAAATCAAGAAGATTAGAAACACCTGCTCCACCTGCCGCACCCAATGCATAGATAAAAGCACGTCCTAGCATACAAGTATCTGCACCAAGCGCAAGCATACGCACGACATCTAAACCATTACGAATACCCGAATCGGCTAGGATTTTAATATCACCTTTCACAGCATCTGCAATTGGTGGTAAAGCACGAGCAGAAGACAATACGCCATCCAACTGACGACCACCATGATTTGATACCACGATACCATCTGCACCGAAACGTACTGCATCTTTAGCATCTTCAGGATCGAGAATACCTTTGATGACCATTGGACCATCCCAAAATTCACGAATCCACTCAAGGTCTTTCCAAGAAATAGATGGATCGAAGTTATTGCCTAACCAACCAATATAATCTTCTAGACCTGTCGGTTTACCTAAATATTTTGAGATGTTACCCAAATCATGCGGGCGACCCATCATGCCGACATTCCATGCCCAATGCGGATGGAAACATGATTGCATATAACGACGCATTGCTGCATTTGGCCCGCTCATACCTGAATGGGCATCACGGTAACGTGCACCTGGAACAGGCATGTCTACTGTAAATACTAAGGTTGAACAGCCTGCAGCTTTGGCACGTTCCAAAGCATCTTTCATAAAGCCACGGTCACGAAGTACATATAACTGAAACCACATTGGACGGTTAATAGCAGGTACAACTTCTTCAATCGGACACACTGACACGGTAGATAAAGTAAAAGGAATACCCTTTTTATCGGCAGCAACAGCCGCTTGAACTTCACCACGACGTGCATACATACCTGTTAAACCCACAGGTGATAATGCAACTGGCATCGACAAGGTTTCATTAAACAGTTTTGTTTCAAGGCTAAGTTGCGACATGTCATTTAACACACGCTGTCTTAACGCAATCTTTGATAAATCTTCCACATTACGTTTTAAGGTATATTCCGCATTTGCCCCACCATCAATGTAGTGAAACAAAAATGGCGGTAAACGACGACGCGCGGCTTCACGATAGTCATTTGCAGAAGAAATAATCATATTTTATGTCCTATTTAATCGGCTTGAACGCTGACGACGGGCTTCTTCCTCATCAATCATACGCACTTGCTGTACCACAAATTCGATATGTCCACAGACTGCCTCTCGGGCAGCCTCTGGATCACGACGTTCAATTGCATCCATCACCTGAAAGTGTTGATCACGCAATTGATCATAACGATGGGCTTCGGTATACACTTTACGCCTACCCAAAACCACGTTGTATTGCAACAAATCTACTAAACCACGCATCATCTGAATCAACACCAAATTGTGCGATGCCTCTGCAATCGCCAAGTGAAATTCAGAATCTGCTCTGGCAGCAAGATGATCATCTCCCAACTCTTGAAAATGGGTGATTTGATCATAACAATAACGAATTTTCTCAAGATCTTGCTCAGTTGCCCGCTTGGCTGCATACCATGCTGTTCCTCCCTCAAGTACCATTCGAGCTTCCTGCACATCAAAACGATAGGCAGGATCTTCATCGATTAAATTACTTAAAGGTTCAACAATCTGATTGTGCGACCAATTGACTGGTAACTGTTGCAAAAAAGTCCCCGCTCCAACTTTGCTGACCAGCATGCCCATACTGCTCAGTTGCGAAATGGCCTCTCTCAAAGTGGAGCGAGATACACCGAGTTGTTCACACAACTTACGTTCAGCAGGCAGACGAGCTCCGACTTGCATATTATTTTGTTCAATTAACATGCGTAGGTTTTGTACCACTTTGTCGGAGACTTTCATCTGCTTTCCTTAGACGTGCATCGGTTGAGTATCCCTAAAATGATATGTGATCGTTATAATCATGGAATCATCCAAGGGAACACATAGGCTTGTAGTGTAATGATAATACCAATCATCACAGTAAATGAGATACTGTGTTTCACCGTAAAACGGAATAAATCAGACTCTTTACCCACTAAACCTACCGCAGCACAAGCAATCGCAATCGATTGCGGAGAAATCATTTTTCCTGTTACGCCACCACTCGTATTCGCAGCAACCAATAATACTTCAGGCACACCAATTTGCTGTGCAGTAGTCGCTTGAAGTGCTGCAAACAAGGCATTTGCAGAAGTATCTGAACCTGTGAGGAATACCCCTAACCAACCCAAGAATGGTGAGAAGAATGTGAAGGCTTGACCTGTATGCGCAAGTGCCAATGCTAAAGTTGCTGACATTCCTGAATAGTTCGCAATAAATGCGAAAGCCAACACCATACCAATTGAATAAATTGGAATTTTCAATTCATTCACCGTTTCAGCAAAAGTCATAATTGCATCTTTCGGCTTCATTTTTAAGTAAATGATGGTAATAATCGCAGCGAACATAATTGCAGTACCCGTTGCAGAGAACCAATCAAACTTATAAATGGCATCATAGTCCTTAATTTCAGGAACGACAGGTGGCATTTTTTGAATCATTTGATGCAAAAAAGGCACTTTGATTGAAAAAACCATGTCATGCAGTGCGCCATCTTTCGTAAATAAATCCTTGAAAGGTTTGACACTCCAAATGGTGACCATTGCCGTTAAAATTGCAAATGGTGACCATGCTTTAGCAATTTGGGCAATCGTGTATTTCTTCTTACGCTCTGCTGCTAAATCAATATTTTGAACGCCTTCTTCATTTTCAAAGCGGAAAATATGTTTTGGCTGCCAGTATTTCAATAAAATTGTAAGTGACACTAACGCTGCAATCGCCGCTGTAATATCAGGTAATTCAGGACCGACGAAGTTCGATGTCAAATATTGTGCAATCGCAAAAGAACCACCACCCACAATGACCGCAGGCCATGTTTCTTTCACACCACGCCAACCGTCCATAATCGCCATGATCCAGAACAGCACGATGATCACCATAAATGGTAACTGACGACCCACCATCTGACTGATTTCCATGGTTTCTACACCCGAAACCTGACCCGCCACAATGATTGGAATACCCATCGCACCAAAAGCAACAGGTGCAGTATTTACAATCAAACACAGACCTGCAGCATAAAGTGGCTTAAAGCCAAGACCTACAAGTAATGCAGCTGTAATTGCAACGGGTGCACCAAAACCTGCAGCACCTTCAAGGAAGGTACCAAAGGCAAAACCAACGAAAAGCATTTGTAAACGCTGATCTTCAGTAATGGATAAAATTGAAGAACGAATAATATCGAACTGCCCTGTTTTCACAGAAATTTTATACAGGAACACTGCCCCGATAATGATCCATGCAATGGGCCATAAGCCATACAAAAAACCATAAATCATCGATGCAAATGCCATTGTCGCAGGCATTTGATAGGCAAATAATGAAACAAGTAATGCCAATACCACTGTGATCGTACCCGCAACACTTCCCTTCATGCGGAATACAGCTAATGCTAAAAAGAAAAATATGATTGGAATAAGAGCGATCGCACTTGATATCCAAATATTTCCCATCGGATCATAAATTTGTTGCCAATGTTGTAGCATTGTCATCTCCTTGAAATGCTAGCTTAATGGATAAACAGAACATTGCATTTACGTGTAATTGGTATGACCAATATTAATTTAAAATAAAAAAAATACATATATTTACCAATAATAATAATTTCTGCTGAATTAAAGATCAATAAGTGATTTTAAATTTTAAATTGGTATGACCAATAATATCCACTATTTTGTCTAATCAATCACCTATTTTAAAACTTTCAAATAATTTCTAATTCATAAAAAACTGTTTTTATTGATTTTTATTAAAATTTGAAAAATTTATAAGACTTTAGTCTTAGGTGAATACAAAGAAATCAATTTTCATACAACCTTAACAGCATTTCAGAACGATAAAATTGTTGTTTTAACTAAATCTAGCCTATTCAATTTATATATGTTCACAATGATGCTTTACTTTGTTCTTATTTTTAGCGGTATAGCTAGATGTAAAATATAAGCTACATAAATTTAAATACTCTATCTAAAGTATCTTAAATCGATCTATTTTATTGGCTCACTATATATCTAGCCCATGATGCTGAAAATCATCATAAACTAGACATTTTTATTGGTGAAAATTTAGAAACTTGAAATTGGGATCACAATTTAATTTCTTATATCGCTCATTATGGTAAGTAAATAAGAGAAGTTTAATCAAAGCCAACTTTTAAGATCATTAAGAAATGAGGGCCATACATCTTCTGGCACTAAATTATAAAAACCATCTAAACCTAAATAAAACTCATCATGATAATGATCTATGAAATCATATAAATCTTCATCCTCAGCAATTTTTGAAAGTCCCAGCATCATTCTAAAGAGGTTTCTAATTAATTGTTCTGAATATTCAATAATTGGTGGAGGTTCAATATATTTTTTTAAAATCTCTCTAAAAGTTTTCCTCTTTACAGCAGGTACCAAGTTTAGCCATTCAAATTTAATGTTATGAAAATAATCTAATACTTGTTTTTCTTTAGAAAAAAAACATATTTCCAAAGCCTCTGAATCTATAATGTCTTGCTCTATTCTGTTTGTAGCCCAATCTTGAATATCTTTAGCCGATTTTAAATTTAATATTAATTCTAATTTAAACCGAAACTTTTCTGTATCATTCATTTTTATTCTTCATATTTCCTAAAACTAATATAATACATGTTATACTAAATTTTAAAAATCAAGCTATCATATTGATAATTAAAACAAATTTAAAAATTTCATAAGATTCAAAATATTAAATCGTGGGTATTTCCTTTAAGATTTTTTCAGCTACTTCACAGCCACTTAGGTATGCGCCATGAACAGTACCAGCATATTTCAAGCTACAATGTTCACCAGCGAAGAAAATAAGTTGCCTGATTGGCTTGTGTAATACCTTAACAAGATTATCAGTGTGATTTAGTGACGGAAAACTAAAAGAACCGTAACTATAAGGGTCTGCTCCCCAACGTGTAACTATTATTTTTTCTGGTTTATCGGGAATTCCAGCAAATTGTTTTTGTAAGCTACTAAAGACAAAATCAGATACTTCTCTATCCGTTGAATTGTCTATAAAATTTGATTTATCTCCTCCAAAGAGCATTAAATAAGTTGGTTTTTGATAGATTTGAGATAAATCTAAAATGTTAAAACAATCGGTATCGTTCCAATAAAAATCACTAATTTTCTCTCCTGAACTTTTCAAGCGAAAAAGAAGAGGTTGCTTTAATTCAAAAAATACTTTATTGAAAGATCCAAATCCAAGCGCTTGAATAGAATCAATATAATCACTAGATATTGGCGGGTGAAACTCAATGTGATTTTTTTTTAGAATACCAAGTGGTACGGTAACCACTACGCGAGAACCTATGTAAACATTATCATCGGAATCGATAAGTTGAACACAATCATTCTGGTAAGTAATTTTTTTAATATCTATATTTAATTTAATTTCTATATTTTTGGCAATACTTTCAACAACCTGATAATACCCTTTTGGAAATACAACTTCATTCCCTTGAAAGTATCCCTCATAATTTTGATAATTTGAAGAAAGTTGATCTAGACTTGTAGCAAATGGATCATTGGCTATTCGTTCAAAAAAGCTCAATAATAATTTTTTAAGATAATTTTCTGAAAATGTATTACCTAAATAAGGTAAAGAAAATATTATTTCTTTAATCGCATCAAGAGCAGATACTTTTTGTGTCTGATTAAGTAATTTTTCTATTTTATCTATATAAAACTCAAATTCTTCAACTTCTTTATCTGAAAATAATTGTCCATTTTCATGAAAAAATTGTGAGTTATCATAATTGAATATCGTAGTTTCTATATCATTTTCTTGGGTAATAGCCCATATAGGATTATCATCAATTCCATGAATCCATGATGCACCCAAATCAAAGATATCCGAATCAATCTTTTTAGAATTTATACGTCCGCCAATATGTGGTTTAGCTTCTAATACGATAACTTTTTCACCCTTTTCTTGTAGTTTTTTAGCACATGCTATTCCTGCTATCCCTGCGCCAATAATAAGAATGGGTAAATTAATATCGCTATTATTTTGCATAAATTTTCGATGATTCCTCATTAAAGTTAAGACGACCTAAAATTAACATAATAGGCTGTCATTTTAGATAACAACTATTTGTCGTGAGATATCTTACATTCAATAAGTTGTAGAACTAAAAAATTCAGATATTTCAAACAAAGCTTCTCACCTTTAAATTGAATTAATCGTTCAAAACCTAAAGTTATTCCTATGAATTGCCATGCTAAATCTTCCATATTTTCATTAGGATTTATGAATTTTTTTAGCTTTAATACTTCTATAATTTTGTTTTTCCAAGCTTCGATTGCCGCCCAATAAACTTTGGAAAATTCAGGGTTTGAGCAACTAATTTGCTCTGCCTCGTTCCAAAGACGTATATAAGCAAGTTCATTATTGCTTTCTGAAAATCCCAAAATATCTAGCAATCTACTTTCCCAACATATATCTTCTGAAAGCGTACTAGTATCTAAATTTTCGTAAGCAAGCTGAATAAATACTTCTGACTTTAACTCTTGAATTGATGCATAGTGATGATGAATTAAACCTACTGATAAACAAGCTTTTTTTGCAATATTACGAACAGTCAGTGTACTTAGTCCCTCTTCAAGAGCTATTGACTTGGCAACCTGTAAAATCAGATTTCTTCTCTCGGACTTACTTAAATAACTCATTTACTAAATATACCCTTTTACAACACGACAAAGAATATAGGAGTTGCCAATAAAAGTAAAAATACAATAGAATTGAACATCCGTTCAATTCTATTGTATTTTTACTTTTATTATGACTTTTCATCCTAAGTGGCTAATATTGGCTGTAGTGGTAGGGTTGTATTTACCTATCGCTATTGATGCAACAGTTTTACATATTGCTGTACCGACCTTGAGTAATGAGCTGCAAGCCAATATGTCGGAATTATTATGGATTATCGATATATATCCATTACTTATGGCGGGTTTAATTTTAGTAATGGGTGCACTAGGAGATAGAATTGGCTATCGTAAGTTAATGCTAATAGGAAGCATTATTTTTGGTATAGCGTCGGCATTTGCTGCATTCGCTCCAAATGCTGAAATTCTTATTCTTGCTAGAGCCTTATTAGCTCTGGGTGCATCGATGATTTTACCAGGTACTTTAGCTTGTTTACGCTATACCTTTGTTGATGAAAAAGAACGTAATTTTGCACTAGGTATGTGGGTAATGGCTGGCAGCGCTGGTGCTGCATTTGGTCCTTTAGTTGGAGGATTATTATTAGAATATTTCTTCTGGGGTTCAGTTTTTCTAATTAACTTACCCATTATTTTAGTTGTTATAGTCAGTATTTTATATCTAATACCTAAACAACAACCAATAGCTAAGAATCCATTGAATTTAATGGATGCAGCAATATTAATATCGTCAATTCTGTTTGTGATTTATAGCTTAAAATCTGGGTTAAGAGATTTTGAAATATACCATCTATTGTTAGGATTTATAGGGGTTGTTCTTGGAATAGTATTTACCAAAAGACAAATAAATAGTTCTTATCCTTTATTTGATATTAAGTTATTTGCTTCAGATTCGGTGAAATTTGGCTTCACGATCTCTGTTGTTGCAATGATCGCATTAGTAGGATTTGAATTATTAATTTCTCAAAAACTTCAATATGTTTATCAATATAGTCCTCTTCAGGCAGGGCTGTATATTTTCCCATTTATGATTTCGGTCAGCGTTGGAGCATTGGTTAGCTCACCATTATTAAATAAATTTGGGCCGAAAAAAGTTGCCGTTGTAAGTTTATTACTAAGCGCGATATCAATGTACTTCCTATCGAATATTAGTCTGAATTCAACATATCTAAATGTCGTATTTTGGATGGTATTGTTAGGGCTAAGTATATTATGTGCTTTTTTAGCTGCTACATCTGCAATTTTATCAGGAGCACCAATAGAGCAAGCCGCTTCTGCAGGAGCAATTGAAGGGATGTCGTATGAACTAGGTACAGGTTTAGGCGTCACTATATTTGGTCTATTGGCATCATATTTCTATATGAAAAATATAGATTTTAAGCAATATTTAACCTCAGAACAGTTTGATATTGCTAAGAGTTCTATCGGTGAAACATATCAAATTATGTCTGAAATCAAACCTGAGAATGTCGAGCAAGTTATAGCATCGGCTAATTCTGCCTTTCTCATGTCACACGAGTCTGTATTAGTTGTTTCTGCATGGATTCTATTTATATTGAGTATTGTCATTGGTTTTTTTTGGAAAGAAAAAAAGTAAGTTTTCTTATTATATGCAACAGCTTTATACAACGTATCTGTAGCGCTCAGCGCGTAAAAGATTAACAATTTAAGCCATTGTTTTATATATAAAAAATTCAGCCTATACATCTAAGTAAACCACTAAACTATAATTATTTTAGGTTCCTATCCCATTTTTAAAGAGCACAAACAATACGCATGACTTTTCAGATAGAACCCACTTTATCTGTTCAATCATGCATTCATGAACAGATAAAAATAATCATTATTTATTAAAATTTTAAATACATTACTATTGTTACCCTAATATTTTAGATTATAAAAAAGTTACTTTCGAGTTATCAACATTAAGCCATTAACATCATGATTTTTTAATAACTAATTAAATTTATGAATATCTTAGCAATCTTATAAAACCACCAACTATTTTATTAAACATTAATAATTTAAATTTAAAACTTGGCAATCTAAATTTGATTTTTATTTTAGGATTCATAAAAAACAGTAAAATATCTCACATTATTCAATGCCCTTACTCTTTACATCAAATCTCATCACTTTGCATCAAAATCAACTGTTTAAAATGCCTAAAAGTCTTTAAAACATGGGATTTACACTTGATTTCTGCATGTATCAACAATGAGACCTTTAGTAAGTGCTCAAGCTAGAGAGGAAACTGAGTTTGAGCTAGCTTTAAAATTATTAAAACTTCAAATTACACTTAAAAACTTATAAAACATTAGGAGGAATAACAGGAGTGGTACCTAAAATAACAAATACAAAAAGCCCAACATGGTGTTGGACTTTTATTATTTATAAGACAGAAATTAGCTCTAAATTCTTTCAGTTTTAGATCAAAGTAATCTTACAGTGCCGGTGTATGGGTCGGGACTTGACGTGCAGGATTTACTTTTTCAAATGCCACTGCAATATTCAATAATGTTGCTTCATCAAACTCTCGAGCAATAAATTCAATATTAACGTTCATTGGATATTGACTACAGCTAGATATAACAGAACTTGAAGGCATTGAAAAAGAATGCTTTTATTTTTGAGTCTGTAAGCGAAATTACTTGTTTTGGCATTTTTTGCGTTACAGCTTTAAATTACTCTATACAACTTTATACGGGTTTTTATTGTTATGTCTATTATATACAACAGGTTTGTACAACTTTATACATAGTATTTGGTGCGCTCAGCGGGACTCGAACCCACGCCACAGGCTTCGGAGACCTGTACTCTATCCAGTTGAGCTATGAGCGCTTTTGTAGAATGCGCACATCATAACAAAAAAAATGACAAGGTAAAGCTTATATCAATGCTTTAACCCAAATAGCAGGCATTGCTGTTCACACTTTATACAATACTCATTAAACGCAACGCACTATTCCATGTATCAAGCTTGGTTTATTCAACAAGATCACTCACAATATGACTTTATTTCAATCTATGAGAATTTCATGACTGATGCATTGACGTTAAGAGATTTATCCAAAACCTATAAAAATGGTTTTCAAGCATTAAAAGGCATCGATTTAACCGTCCCTGAAGGTGAATTTTATGCATTATTAGGGCCAAATGGCGCAGGTAAATCGACAACGATCAGCATCATCAGCTCATTGACCAAAAAAACTTCAGGCACCGTTGAAATTTTTGGACACAGCTTAGATACTCATCCATCTGCAGCGAAACAGAATTTAGGTGTTGTGCCACAAGAGTTTAACTTTGGTCAATTTGAAAAGACCTTTGATATTTTGGTCACTCAAGCAGGCTATTATGGCATTCCAAAGAAAACTGCTGAACAACGGGCTGAACATTATTTAGAAAAATTAGGCTTATGGGAAAAACGCAATACTCAAGGTCGTATGCTCTCAGGAGGGATGAAACGTCGCCTCATGATTGCCCGTGCCATGATGCATGAACCTAAACTACTTATTTTAGATGAGCCGACCGCAGGTGTAGACATTGAGCTACGCCGATCAATGTGGGACTTTCTCACTGAAATGAATGAAAATGGCACATCTATTATTTTAACAACGCACTATTTAGAAGAAGCCGAATTGTTGGCACGTCGTATTGCCATTATTGACCGCGGTGTAATCAAAGAAGATACCACCATGAAAGCCTTTTTAAATCAGCTCAATGAAGAGTCTTTTATTTTTGACTTAGATCATCCGATTGAACCATTCAACATTGATATTATTGGGCTCAAATTTAGCTTTATTGACTCTGTAACTTTAGAAGTAACCATGGATAAAATGCATTCCATGAATGATTTATTCCAACTTTTTGAAGCAAAAGGTATTCAAGTACGAAGTATGCGTAACAAATCCAACCGTCTAGAAGAGTTATTTGTCAAAATGGTGGAAAAAAATCTTGAAGGAGCTGCTCAATGAATTTTAACCAAATGAGAGTTGCACTTTATACCCTCGTCTCTAAAGAAATTCGTCGTTTTATGCGAATTTGGCCACAAACATTACTACCACCCGCAATTACGATGAGTTTGTACTTTGTGATTTTTGGTAATTTGGTCGGTTCACGTATTGGACAAATGGGTGGTTTCACCTATATGCAATTCATTGTTCCTGGTCTTATTATGATGGCTGTAATTACCAATAGTTATGCCAATGTCTCTTCAAGCTACTTCAGTGCCAAATTTCAAAAAAGCATTGAAGAACTAATTATGAGTCCTGTACCTTTACATTTGGTTTTACTCGGCTTTGTGATTGGTGGTTTAAGTCGAGGTATCTTAGTCGGTGCTATTGTCACAGTAATGAGCCTATTTTTCACCGATTTAGCTATTCATAATATTTTCGTGACTATATATACAGTCGTTATCACCTCTCTATTGTTTTCATTGGGTGGTTTAATTAACGCTGTATATGCAAAATCTTTTGATGATATTTCAATCATCCCTACCTTTGTACTAACTCCCCTAACTTATTTAGGTGGTGTATTCTATTCAATTAGTGCTCTCAGCCCTTTTTGGCAAAATCTCTCTTTAATTAACCCGATTGTATATATGGTTAATGCCTTCCGTTACGGCATCTTAGGTCATAGTGATGTGAATGTCTCTTTATCACTTACTGTTGTGACCTTATGCTGTGGACTACTTTATGGTATTGCCTACTATTTACTTTCTCGTGGTGCAGGAATGCGTGAATAATGACTGTTGAACTCTCTCTTTTAGGTAAAGAAACCGACTACCCGACTACTTATCAGCCCGATATTCTTTTCCCAATTTCACGTGCTCAGCCACGTGAAAAATATGCGCATGTAGATGGAATCTACAAAGGCAAGGATTGGTGGCATGTCTTTGAAATTTCATGGCTGAATGTACATGGAATTCCACAAGTGGCTATTGGGCGTATTACATTACCTGCTTCCTCGCCAAACTTGATCGAGTCAAAATCATTAAAGCTCTACTTCAATAGTATGAACTTCACTCAATTTGAATCTAAAGATGCTTTTATTGCGACTGTTGAAAAAGATTTGTCACATGTTGCACAAGCACCTGTGACATTAACTTTATTTCAAGCAGATGAGTTAGATATTACCAAACCATCTGGTACTTGTATTGATGATCAAGTACCTGAACGTTTATCTAATCATCCTGATGCAACTTTACTTCGTCTTGAGCAAACTGATACAAATCAGGAAAATGTAGAGTCCATCGAAGTAGAGCTATATTCACATCTACTTCGAAGTAATTGCCCTGTAACGGGTCAGCCCGATTGGGGAACAGTTTTTATTCGTTATCAAGGTAAAAAACCTTGTTATCGTAATCTTTTAGCTTATATTATTTCTTACCGTCAACATAATGGTTTCCACGAACAATGTGTGGAACAAATTTTTGCTGATATTTGGCAAATACTACAACCAGAAAAGCTGATGGTGTATGCAACATATACACGTCGTGGTGGATTGGATATTAACCCTGTACGTGTATCGGATGAATCATGGATGCCAAGCCCAATTCGATTGGCGCGACAATAAAACATTGAGGTTTTTACAATGCCCTTTTTTGGTTTTGTTCCTTCTGAAGAACTGTTAAAGAACATTCAGACTGGAATTGAGAAAAAAAATTCTAATGAACCGCTTTACCCATTACGTGATCAAACTGCATTATTAATTAATGACGAAATCCTTGATGCGGTTTTAATTGAACTTGTACGTCGTTTTCCTGCAAGTGATAAGCGTGATACTGCTGAAAAATTAGCAGGTTATGTAAAGTCAACAGTTGCCGTACTTCTCAAACAATTACTCAGTAAAGCTGATAATGATGTGGTACGCCAATCGATTGAATTTTCTGAACGTAGCTTATTTAAAACGCCTGCGGGACATAGCGTAGTTGGTGTAGAACTTAGTTCTTCACTCGTAACCAACTTAAAAAATAGTTTTGCTGAAATCAAAGAAAATGGTGATATCAATCGTGCTGTTTTATCTGAACAGTACAAGCAGTTCGCCGATGCCACCATTAACCACTTCATGCGTGATTTCAACAAAACACTTGATTTGGGTATGATTAAACGCAAAGCGTCTGATATTGGTGCAGCAGCAGTCACTAAGGCGGTGCATATTGCTGTAGATAAACTGATTCCAAATTTAAATAAAATTGAAATCAGTGCAATTGCTGAATATCACGACACATTATTTTTTAATTAATCTAAAAATTTGATTAAAAATTAAGTTTCATAAGACTCAAGTTTGATTCTCAATATTTAATCTTTCATATAAAAGTCACGTTCTCATTGTTCGTGGCTTTTTTCATTTACTAACGCTATTACTCTTCTACTATATATAGTCATTTTTCTGTACTTCAATTCAGTCACATTCAATAGAAAAACCAACGCTAAATACAGTATTAAAAATCGGCTTATTTGTTCAATCTAACAGCATTTAATACAGCATCAAACGCCTTAAAGTTCATGTACACATTTGATGAGCATCTGCTCCAGATTGATTGTGTTAGCATCTACATGCGTTTATTGATCATCCTTTAATTTCATCACTCTTTTTAGATCTTTCCAAATCAACCTGAATTGTCTTTGCAATTATGGATGCCTTGTATTGATGCCTTTGGATGATCATTTTTGTGTATAGATTTGTAAATACAAGCATGGTCAATGGTATTTTACATGTAGTCGGTGTGCCACTACCATTTATACGTTATGGCAGTACTGTGATTATTACGTTAATGGCAACTTTTGGTATTGTGATATCTATTCATACTCACCGTTAATTTTATACATCGTTATCGATGTTTTTATGCATATTTTTATATTAATCATTAGGAAAATAGAACACATGTTTAAATCTGGGATTTTTCATAAGTTAAGAAATCTGAGTCTCTGTGCTATCGCTTTACCGCTATCTAGCTTTTGCCAAGCCAATGATTTTGCGAGTAATCCAAATTATAACAACTTCAAAACCAAGACAATGCAAACCTATGGTTTAAGCGAACAACAAGTCGACTGGGCAATGAATGGTTCAAAAAACATACCAAGTATTATCAATATTATGAATCGACCTGGTGAAAGTAAGCCGTGGTATGAATATAAGACTAATTTTTTATCAGAAGGTACAATTCAACGCGGTGTGCGTTTTAAAAATCAATATGCCGAAACACTAAATCGTGCGGAACAACAATACGGTGTACCTCAAGCCATTATTTTGGGTATTTTGGGTGTAGAAACTGGTTTTGGCTCTAACAAAGGCAATTTTATTACCCGTGATGCCCTTGCAACACTCGGCTTTGGCTACGAACGCCGTGCTGCATATTTCCAAGATGAACTGTCTGCACTCATTGCCTGGTCTTATAAAGATGGGGTACCGACCAATTCAGTTGTTGGATCTTATGCAGGGGCTGTGGGCTACCCCCAGTTTATGCCAAGCAACATTCCAAAATTTGGGGTGGACTATGATGGTAATGGTCATGTAGACCTTCGAAATTCTGCTGTCGATGCAATTGGCTCTATTGCAAATTATCTGTCACAACATGGGTGGCAGCGCAACCAACCTATCGCATTTCCAGCACGCTACATAGGGAACAATCCAGAATCAGTAATTGCCAAAGATTTAACCCAACCAACACCATATGGAATTTTGAAGAAACAAGGAATTTCTCCAATGAATCCAATCGTTAAATTTGACGATTTGGATATGGTCAATGTCATACAACTACAAGATGATTATGGTCCTATTTACTACATCACCTACCCAAATTTCCAAGTCATTACAACCTATAATAAGAGCCGTATGTACGCAACAGCGTTATGGCTTTTAGGCACTGAAATTGCAAGTCGTTAAGACTTGTAATTTTAGCAATTAAAAAAAGTCAATAAATATTTATGCAAAATAGTGCACAAAACAGACTTTTTTTATAAATTGTTACAATATTGATTATTTTTCAACCATATTGCGTAAGTTTTTGTCCTTTTTGTAACTGTTTTTCACTTTTTAGTAGACAGCTTTGTGACTGCATGAATATTATCGCCTACCGCTAAATGCAGTTGCACAAGTGAATTTACAGACCTCAATGGTTAATTTTCAGCGACTTATGAAAGTAATCCGAGGTTCCAAGGAGTTAAACGATGCATGCTTCACTTAAATATATTGCTGCCCTGACGATGGGTTTAAGTATGACTCAGGTGAACTCAGAAATGGTTCAGTCATCATACCTAAACAATGATTCAGACAGCTCAAGTCTTGCTTCCCGTGTGATCAGCAAAGACGCGAATAACTTTAATTCGCACTTTTCAAACTTAAACAGTTTAACAATCACTGAACGCTCTGGTGATAAGATTCGTCGTGAAACGATTGCTGCTAAAATCGAAATCCCAAAAGATGAACCTTCAGTTATTGATAAATTGAACACAGTTGCTTCTAGCACTGTCCGCAAATTTAGCCAAACAGGCGTTGCGTCATGGTATGGTCGTCAGTTTCATGGTCGTAAAACTGCAAGTGGCGATACATTCAACATGAATGCCTTAACTGCAGCTCACCGTAGCCTACCTTTGAACTGTTACATCCGTGTAACCAACAAAGATAATGGCAAAAGTGTTGTGGTGAAAGTGAATGATCGTGGTCCATTCCATGGTAACCGCGTACTTGATCTTTCCTACGGTGCTGCTAAACAGTTAGGTATGACTAACTCAGGTACTGGCCGTGTCAGTATCGAACGTGTCGATGGTCCAAATTCGTAATTCATGTGCACTGCATTGCTCATGAATAAGAAGCCACTTTAAAAAGTGGCTTTTTAATTGCTTTACAGCTACTGCATTTTTTGGTGAAATTTTCACGCCCTGCTCCTGTATCGACAAGGTTTGGTTCAACAGTAGCATTAACTACCGTAGTAGTAATTGTAGACTCAGTTTTAAGTAATTATTCATACAAAGCAAAACAATCCATGCATACAACAACAATTTCATCTTTAAAATTATTTTTTCCTACGGTTTAATTATTCTAATTACCTTTACTGTAGATTCTGCCATCCGTACATGAAATACGATATATCTTGAAGATACTTTGATAGCATCTGTAACTATCACAACCTTAGGCTATGCTACCTATCAAATGAGTATTTTGCTGACATCTCTATTACTGGCTAAATCCGCAGTATCAATAACACTTGTTGGCGTTTAGTCTACCTACTCTATAGTGCTAGCCAACAATTTTGTATTGTTATTGGTGCTTTGGCATCACTCATTTTCTCAGTAGCAGTAAAGCTTGTTCCAAACCGTCGTGATAAAATTCTTACACGAATTAATATTTTTAACTATGGTGGTGCAATTTTAGGAACTACCATGGTGGGTTTATTATCTATTCCAATTCCAATCGGTCATGGTGCTACCTTTGACAAGCTTGGCATAGAATTATTATCTACTTTATGCTTTTGATGGTATTTTAAGTATTAGTTTCAAATACATTTTTAAACAAATTCCTCAGAAAACTGTGTATCAGTCCCTAGCTTAAATACATGCTTGTTTGTTATTTTAGAATCAGCTATTTAAAAAATTCACATGAAGTGGATATTCAGGGGAAGATGATGACAAATAACTTACAACCAGCTCACACCCAGTCCTCAAAAACATTGAGACATTTTTTCAAAAAAAGCGCCAATTTTTCAACATTATTTGCTCTCACGCCATTACTTATTGCTTGTACACAACCCATTCAATTCGCTCAACAGCAACAGATCCCAACATCTTCAAATCTTATTGTATTTGGCGGACCTATTTTAACCATGCAAGGAGATACACCGCAGTACAGTGAAGCACTGCTAATTGAAAATGGCATCATCCAGTTCAATGGCTCTTTAGCTGAAGCCAAAAAACGTGCCCCAAATGCGAAAGAGCTTAATTTACATCAGCGCACCGCCATTCCCGGACTAATTGATGCACATAGCCACGTTAACTCCGTTGGTATGCAGCAAACCGTTGCTAATTTATATGCACCACCCGATGGCAATGTCACAGATATCCCCTCTCTGATTGCATCACTTAAACAATGGCAAAAAGATAATCCTGAATTTATTCGTGCAACTTCGGGTTGGATTATAGGCAATGGCTATGATGATGCTCAGCTAAAAGAAAAGCGTCATCCCACGGCAGATGACCTCGATCAAGTTTCCAAAGATCAACCCATTCTAATTTTGCATCAGTCTGGACACCTCGCCTCAGCAAATCATAAAGCGCTAGAATTACTCAAAATTAATCAGAATACTCCCGATCCTGATGGCGGTGTCATCCGTCGTGTTAAAAATACACAAATTCCAAATGGTGTACTTGAAGAAAGCGTTGTCTTTAGTTCTATGTTGCAAGCATTTAAAAATGTTCCACCCGATGTGATGCTTCAAATGGCACAGACTGCCTTGAAAACGTATATAAAAAATGGCTATACCACCGTTCAAGAGGGTCGTGCAGATGCAGGTACTGCTGAATTATGGCGAAACTTGGCTCTACAGAAAAGACTACCAATCGATGTTGTAGTCTATCCTGACCTCATTTCTGAAAAAGACTATATGCTGAAAAATGGCAGTAGCGTGCAGTATCAAAACCATTATCGAATAGGTGGTGTAAAAATCAGCTTAGATGGATCACCACAAGGAAAAACAGCCTGGCTAACAAAACCGTATCTAATTCCACCTGAAGGGCAATCAAAATCATATCGTGGCTATCCTGCTTACCCTCAAGGAAAAACTGTTCAAGATGCCATTGATCTAGCTTTTAAAAACCACTGGCAGGTTCTTGCACACGCCAACGGTGATGCAGCAATTGATCAATATCTAAGAGTCATTCAAAAATCAGAACAAAAATTTCCAGAAGCTGACCGCCGTAATGTGATTATTCATGCGCAAACTATGCGAGAAGATCAATTAGATACAGCGAAGAAATTAAAACTAATTCCATCGTTCTTTTCATTACATACGTATTATTGGGGAGATTGGCATGTTCAAGAGACTTTAGGTCTTGAACGAGCTGATCGTATCTCACCAACAGGATCTGCACTTCGACGTGGTATGATATTTACAGAACATCATGATGCCCCTGTCATTCCACCAAACAGCATGATGACCTTGGATGCAACGGTAAACCGAACCACACGCAGTGGTAAGCTTTTAGGTCAAGACCAAAAAGTCAGTCCTTATATTGGACTTAAAAGTATGACGGATTGGGCTGCATATCAATACTTTGAAGAAGATCGTAAAGGTACACTGACCGCAGGTAAACTCGCCGATTTTGTCATCCTCAGTGACAACCCAATCACTATTGAGCCACAACAGATTAAAAACATCAAAATTTTAGCGACCTACAAAGAAGGACAATCAGTTTATCAAGCACTTGAAAAATAAATTGTTGTATGTGGTGATGACCTGAATTTTGACCCATGTCAATTTTCAGGTTATATTTCTCTCAATAAAAAATCAAATGATTGAGCGAGGATTGCAACAATGAAAACCGTAACGGAATGGTTAGATGAATATAGCGAAAGCCACCAAAATAAAACCAACAAAGTCATTCACTGGCTCTGTGTACCTGCCATCTTGTTTTCAATTATTGGCATCCTCGCACAATTTAGTGCAATGCTCACAGCACTCATTCTCGTTTTAACTTTGGTTTTTTATGCACGACTTGATCTTGTTTTAGCAGTTGCAATGGCAGCCTTATTATTTGTCATGGCATGGCTCATTGTGATTCTACCAGTCGGAGCAGGATTCTATATCGGGCTCTTTGTCGTGGCTTGGATTGGACAATTCTATGGTCACAAAGTGGAAGGTAAAAAGCCTTCATTCTTTAAAGACCTCCAATTCCTCCTAATTGGACCTCTATGGTGCATGGATGCCTATTTAGGCAAAGTAGCACCTAAATGGAAAACACGCCAAAAAGAGGCTTTTTAGCGCAAATTAGCATGGGTCGGTATTTTTTAGAAAATCTGACCCATTTAAGCGTGCTATAATAAATAATTGAGTGTATAAAAACACACTAAAGCAAGACTCAAATTCAGCAAAATCCGTTGATTCAAAAGTGCCAAAATCACACACAAAGTCGCACTTAAAATATAGGGATCAAAAATATTCACTCGCAATTGATCACCTTGAAAAAAGATAATCGGCGCACAAATTGCAACCAATAGACATGGTGCAGAATATTGCAACATTTGTTGGAAAAATACAGGCAAGCGAATTACAACTTTAGGTTCAAGAAAAACATAACGATTAATAAATACAATCAACGCTAAACTACATAAGAGCAACCAAGTCATTTTTGCGCTCCTTTTTGAGCTTTTTGCATACAAACCGCACTCAGCATTCCCGTAAGGGCTGCCAAAACAATACCTGCTTCAATTGCAAAATATTTAAATATGCACACGAAAATAACTGTTACCAATACACCAACCAAAGATGCTAAATTCTTAATTAATGGCACAATAATTAAGATAAACAATGCTGCAATAGAAAAATCTAAATGCAAACTGTCCAAATTTGGGATTGAACGTGCAAGCAACATACCGAGTACACTAAAAACACACCAACTCAAATAAAAACATAGCCCTGCACCAAATAAATACGCAAACTTTTTAGATGCTTTTTCACGTTGACTGACTGCAAATAATTCATCAGTCAACAAAAAGCCCATCACCAATCTTTTCTGCCAAGAAAAATGTTGAATATCTGCACGCATATTCAATGCATAAATTAAATGTTGTGATGTCAAAAAGAAAACCGTCAGTAGTATGGTCAATGCCGATGCATCTGACATGACCAAGCCCAAGCTCACCAACTGTGCGGCACCTGCAAAAATCACTGATGACATAGCAAAAGCCTGTGCAGTTGATAATCCTGCATTGATTGCCATTGAGCCCGCCAAAATCCCCCAAGGTAAAACTGCAATCGATAAAGGTAAAATATCTAATACACCCTGACGAAATAATGCAGTGTTACTTGTTTCACTTAAATGGGTTTTACTTAAATGGATTTGATTTGAATTGGCTTGAGCAATATGTTCTGATCGTATTGATTCCGCATTTATTTCATTAAAATCCGACATTCAACATCCTGAATTTACTTTTTGAATACCCTTCAATATCTTCCAATTAAATAAGTTTGCCTTGAACAAAATTGCTATTCGCAGCAAATGAATAATAAATAAAGCCTTATTTTGAAATTAAATCAATCACTTGCTACTACAACTATAAATTAATGCTTAAAATTTAATAAATATTGTGCAGGCGTTACACCCATCGCTTTTTTAAAATGACGATTTAAATGGCTTTGATCAGAGAAACCACTATTTTGTGCTGTTTGCGCAATGCTCTCGCCTTGTTTGAGCAATTGCCGTGCATAACGTAAACGAATCTGAATCAGCCAACTGTGCGGAGGTAATCCTGTATGTTTTTTAAATTCTCTTAAAAAATGCCATGGACTTAAACCAACATGCGCTGCAAGCTCAGTTAAAGAAAAATCATGTGCAGGAAATGCACTCAGTAAATCTTTGATTAGCTCCACTTTACGCTGTGCTTCGGGCAATTCCGCTTGGCTCAATTTGGCACGACCATACAATTGAAATAAGCGTGCCAAAGTCGATAAATACATACTTTCTTTCAATAGCGTATTTTCTTTTTGTTCTAATAAATCAAACAGTAAAATCAGTTGTTGTGCTAAACCGACATCATGCACTACAGCCTGAGGAAACCATGGCACACTATTCTTTATAGTAAAAAAATCTTGACTGACATCATGTAACATTTCATAGGTTGGATAAATCGCCCGATAACCCCAACCCGATTCCACAGCAGAAGAGCCTGTATGAATCTCATCAGCATTGACCAAAATAATGTCACCTTTCGGTGCTGTATGTAGCTGACCTGTACGAAAGAAACTTTGCGCCCCTTCCTCAATCACACCTATACAATAACCTTCATGAACATGACGCGAAAACTGCTTGTGATGATAACGTGCTTTAAGTAATTCTAAACCACCAAATTCTTTAAGATGAATAAAATCAGCATGTTCCTTTATAATGCTCATATGATATTCCTACATATACAGCTTTATTTTAAAATCAATACTTTGTGTAATATAGAACAAAATTGCTATTTTTAATTCATTATTTCACGAAAAGCACATCTAATTTTTTTAACAAAAATTATTTATAAGTTTTACCCTGATGCTTTAACCAACCATCGGTATGATGACCTCGTGGATCATGATGTGTCCAGTGCATTACACCACCTTGCGGGCTATATTCATACTCGCCAAAAAACTCAACAACATCGCCTTTTTTCAAATTTTCAATTCGTGGTGATAAATCTATATTGTGTGCCACTAAAATCGTCAAACCATTATTCAAAGACAAAATAAATTTTTGATGGCGTGAACCCTCATTATCATCTCGTAAAATCGCTTTTACCTGACCTTCAGACTGCACCTGAACATTACTAATTTTACGGTCAAATGATTGACGAATAACCTCTAAACCATGACGATTCTGACTGCTATTCGATGTACCATGCTGTGTTTTTTCATCATCCGATGATGTATTTGAATGCTGATCTGCATGCAATGGTTGATCTAACTGCTCAAGCGAAGATGGTAATTTTTCTTGTGACTGTGATCGTTCACTTGATTGCTGTAGTATTTGAGGCTTTGCTGTTTCACGCTGATTTTGATTAAGATCCACACCAAAATACACTGTAACAAGCAGTATAATAACCACACCAATACCCAAATTTATTTTATTTGCCATAACAATAGATTTAAATTAATTTTTAGTATTATAAGATGTTTCATCTTATATAAATGTAATCAGTCTTGAAATTTAAACAAATAAAAAACCCTCAAAAATATTTGAGGGTTTTTTATTTCACCGATTCAGAAAAACTGAATCAATAAAACTTATTGAGCAGCAGCAGCTTGAGCAGCAGCAACTTCATCAGCAAAGCTCATTTCAGCTTTCTTCTCAATACCTTCACCAACTTCGAAACGAACAAACTCAACGATTGTTGTCGCAGTTGATTTAAGGATTTCAGCAACTTTCTTATCGTTGTCGATTACGTACATTTGACGCTCAAGAACAACTTCGTTCAAGTATTTGTCAACTGAACCAGAAACCATTTTTTCAACGATATTTGCAGGCTTACCAGATTCGATTGCTTTAGCTTCAGCAATTTCTTTCTCTTTAGCAACAAGCTCAGCAGGAACATCTTCAGCAGTTACAGCAACTGGGTTGAACGCAGCAACGTGCATTGCAACACCTTTACCAGTTTCCGCAGAACCTGTGTAAGACACAACAACACCAATACGTAAACCGTGTTTATAAACTGCAAGGTTTTCGCCTTCAACAATTTTTGCACGACGTACTTGAATGTTTTCACCGATTTTTTGAACAAGTGCAATACGCGCTTCTTCTACAGTAAGACCATCTTCAAGTTTAAGTTCAACAATTTTAGCAGCATCAGTTTCGTTTGCAGCAAGCGCAGCAGTAGCAACTTTAGTAGAGAAACCAGCAAAGTTTTCGTCTTTAGCAACGAAGTCAGTTTGACAGTTTACTTCAAGAATAATTGCTTTGTTGCCATCTTGAACAATTGTAATTGCGCCATCAGCAGCAATATTACCTGCTTTTTTAGCAGCTTTTGCTTGACCTGATTTACGAAGGTTATCAATCGCTAATTCAATATCACCGTCTGCTTCTGTCAATGCTTTTTTGCATTCCATCATCGCAAGACCAGTACGGTCACGTAATTCTTTTACCATGCTCGCAGTAACTGCAGTCATGTTGTTCTCCTAAATACGGTAGAAAAATGAATCTGTTGAACAAAAACGGCCCAAACCTTAAATCTGAGCCGTTTCTGCCTGTTTGACGCTTAATTGCCACCCTTACATGTCGCAAAAGTGACAAGGTTGCATCAAAAACGCATTAAGCTTCAGGAGCTTCTTTCGCAGCTTCTTCGCCTTTAGCTTGTGCATTTGCTTGAGTTTGAGCAAATTCTTTACCAGCAAGAATCGCATCAGCCATAGCAGAAGCATAAAGAGTAACAGCACGAATCGCATCATCATTACCAGGAATAACGAAATCTACGTTATCTGGGTTAGAGTTTGTATCAACGATACCAATTACAGGAATACCAAGGTTCTTAGCTTCTTTAATTGCAATCGCTTCGTGATCAACGTCAATGATGAACAATGCGTCAGGTAAACCGCCCATGTTCTTAACACCACCAAGACCACGTTCAAGTTTTTCCATTTCACGAGTACGTTCTAATGCTTCACGTTTAGTAAGTTTAGCAAAAGTACCATCTTGTGATTGAGTTTGAAGGTCTTTTAAACGGTTGATTGACTGACGAAGAGTTTTCCAGTTAGTCAACATACCACCCAACCAGCGGTGATCAACATATGGTTGACCTGCGCGTTGAGCTTGTTCACGGATGATGTTAGAAGCAGCACGTTTAGTACCAACGAATAACACTTTGTTTTTCTTGCTAGCAAGTTTGTTAACAAAGTTCAAAGCATCGTTTAACGCAGGAACAGTGTGCTCAAGGTTAATGATGTGAATTTTGTTACGCGCACCAAAAATGTATTGACTCATTTTTGGGTTCCAGAAGCGAGTTTGGTGACCAAAGTGTGCGCCAGCTGTTAGAAGGTCGCGCATGCTTACGTTGTAATCTGCCATTTTCTTTACCTTAAAGTTTGGGTTAGGCCTCCATATGTCCGCATTCTCCACCTTATTCAGGCACCCAGAGTAATGTGACGACATATGTGCGGATTTTTAAATGCCCCTTATCTAAATAACCATCCGTCTTTCTCAAAGAAAGAAAGTAACAGAAAGCATTTGATAAATTGGGCGGCTATTTATACCATAGTCACATACAAATTTCCAAAAGTTTTTAAAGATCATGAACAGTACTTATGAAGCTCCACGTCGTTTAATCAAAACCGCAGATGAAATTGAGAAAATGCGTATTGCAGGACGATTAGCGGCAGAGGTTTTGGATATGATCAAACCGCATATCAAACCAGGTGTTTCTACACTTGAATTGGATACGATTTGTCATGACTATATTGTCAATAAACAAGAGGCTATTCCTGCTTGCCTAGGTTATGGCGCCGCACCTGGTCGCCCTGCTTTTCAGCATGTAATCTGCACATCTGTCAACCATGTGGTCTGCCACGGCATTCCATCAGATAGTAAAATTCTGAAAAAAGGCGATATTTTAAATATTGATGTCACTGTCATTAAAGATGGTTTCCACGGCGACACCAACATGATGTATATCGTGGGCGGTGAAACCACAATTTTGGCTGAGCGTTTATGTAAAGTTGCTCAAGAAGCGATGTACCGTGGTATTGAAACGGTAAAACCTGGCTCAACCATTGGTGATATTGGCGCTGCGATTCAAAAATATGTAGAGTCTGAGCGTTTTGGTGTTGTACGTGAATATTGCGGTCACGGTATTGGTACGGTTTTCCATGATGAACCACAAGTACTCCATTACGGTCAAGGCAATAGCGGCATGGTACTTGAAGAAGGCATGACTTTTACCATTGAACCTATGGTCAATGGTGGTGATTGGAAAACTAAACTCCTTGGTGATAAATGGACAGTTGTAACTAAAGATCATAGTTTATCTGCACAATATGAACATACATTGCTTGTAACTAAAAATGGTGTTGAAATCCTTACTGCACGTCCTGAAGAGGATTTATCCCGTTTTGTTCAATAATATATCTTTGGTCATATTTTGTTAAAAACATAGTGCAAAAAAAAGATTTATTTTTTAGCGCAAAAAAGGTCATTTTTAAAATGACCTTTTTTATTAGCTCTCATTTTTTCAAAATAAAATCATTAATACAAAAAAATATGCCATAAATAGAATTTATCAATCGATAAATATTTATTCTGTCGCTACTTGCCAGTGAATACTTTAATATTCTCATATTACGATTCAACGGAATGATGTATGTCAGTCACTCAGGATGAAACTCGCTTCTCCAAGCCCCTCATATATATGCTCATTGGAAGTGCATTTATTTTGGCGCTCTCCTTAGGCATTCGACATGGCTTTGGCTTATACCTTGTGCCAATGAGTCACGAATTTGGATGGAGCCATCAAGTTTTTAGCTTGGCAATTGCATTTCAAAATCTACTTTGGGGTGCAGTACAACCATTCACTGGAGCGTTAGCAGATAAGTACGGAAGTAAAAAAGTCGTAGCTGTTGGTGGTGTTCTGTATTGTATTGGTTTAGGACTGATGTCGGTCAGTTCAAGTGTGTGGCTACTTGATTTGAGCGCAGGCTTAATTATCGGCATGGCGTTATCTGCAACATCTTTTTCAGTTTTATTGTCTGCCGTTGGTCGTGCAGCACATCCCTCTAAACGAGGTATGGCGATGGGGATTGCGAGTGCAGCAGGGTCATTTGGGCAATTTATCATGTTGCCAACAACCCTACTACTGATTAAGCATTTTGGATGGTCATCTGCATTGGTGATTAGTGCTATTTTAGTTGCATTGGTTATTCCGCTGGCTTGGCTGCTTAAAGCACCTGCTTATGTAGCACCCAATGCCATTAAGCAAGCCAACAAGCCAAATATGTCCTTTAAACAAATTTTAAAAATTGCGTTTAATCACAAACCATTTTTATGGCTGGCTTTAGGCTTTTTAGTCTGTGGTTTTCAGGTCGTTTTCCTAGGGATTCATTTACCAGGTTATTTAATTGATCATGGTTTTGATGCCTCGACAGGTACGGTCTTTTTAGCTTTAGTTGGACTATTTAATATTATTGGTACCTATAGCGCAGGTTGGCTCGGTGATAAATACTCAAAACCACATTTACTTATGTGGCTTTATGGTTTACGTGGCATTACCATTATTTCATTTCTTGCATTACCGTTAAGCCTTTATACAGTTTATGCTTTTGGTATTATTATGGGACTATTATGGTTATCTACTGTTCCACTTACAAACGGTATTGTTGCCAATATGTTCGGTGTGAAATATCTCACTATGCTCAGCGGCATCGTATTTTTCACTCATCAGATTGGATCATTTTTTGGTGGATGGTTAGGTGGCTTAAACCACGATATAACAGGAAACTATAACCTGATTTGGATGTGTTCAATTGTATTAAGTGCTCTAGGTGTCATGGTACATTTCTTTGTCAATGAGGAGGCGATCGTCAATGACTGATTCACTACTTTGGCTAAAAACAAGTATTGTGTTTGGCATCATAGTCTTATTTAGTCTGGCTATTGGCTTATGGCTCAACACACCTGAACTGTTTGAATATTTTAATAATGCTTTTTGTGCACATTAATTTATTTTTTATAAAATTTTAAATATTAAAAAACCCATAAGTATTTGCTTATGGGTTTTTGTTTTAATCACCTAAGTAATATAACTTAGAAAATCAAATTAACTAATTAGAATTAAAATAAACGATTCATACCATTTAATGTCGCTACACGATACGCTTCTGCCATCGTTGGATAGTTAAATGTAGTTTCAACAAAATACTTAATGGTATTGTTACCACTTTGCATTACTGCTTGACCAATGTGAATAATTTCAGCGGCATTGTTACCAAAACAATGTACACCTAATAATTCTAAAGTATCACGATGGAACAAGATTTTAAGCTCGCCCACTGTATCACCAGTAATTTGCGCACGTGCCAAATGACGGAAAGATGCCTGCCCTACTTCATACGGAATTTTTTCTTCAGTCAACTGACTTTCAGTTTTACCAAAGAATGAAATTTCAGGAATGGTATAAATCCCTGTTGGAATATCCGTTACAGGTTTAACATCTTCCTCACCGCTCATGTTCGCACCTGCGCAACGACCTTGGTCATATGCAGCAGAAGCTAATGATGGCCAACCAATGACATCACCTGCAGCATAAATATGCTCTACTTCGGTTTGATATTTTTCATTGACAGCAATTTGACCACGACTATTCGGTTTAATCCCTACATTTTCAAGACCTAAACCATCTGTATTTCCTGAACGACCATTACACCATAAAATTGCATCGGCTTTAATCTTCTTACCACTTTGTAAATGCATCACCACGTGATCATCAAAAGTTTCAAGGAAATCAATTTGCTCATTGTTACGAATCAATACGCCTTGTTCACGTAAGTGATAAGATAAGGCATCGGCAATTTCATCATCTAAATAGCTTAAAAGCTGATGTTGTGTATTTATTAAGTCAACTTTATGATCTAAACCAATGAAAATAGAGGCATATTCACAACCAATAACACCCGCACCATAAATGATGATTTTATGTATAGGAAAATCTAGATCCAAAATTTTGTCTGAATCAAATACACGAGGATGTTTAAAATCAAGACCTTGTGGATGATATGGACGACTACCTGTCGCAATCACCAATTGTTTAAATACGATCGTTTCTTCAATACCATCTTCACTAAAAATAATAACAGTGTTCTGATCTTGAATATAAGCACGACCATGATACACATCTATATTATTACGATCATAAAAACGCGAATGCGTATTGACCTGTTGCTGAATCACTTTATGTGCATTGTGTAACACTTGTTTCATGGTGAACTGTTTCCAGTCGCCCACTTTTTTAAACATCGGATCACGTTGATAGCGAATAATACTCGATACCGTTTGACGCAATGCTTTACTCGGGATTGTACCCACATGCGTACAGTTACCACCTAACTGTTCGCGTACATCAATAATAGCAACACGTTTGCCCGATTTAGCCAGCTTCATTGCCGCGCCTTCACCAGCAGGTCCTGAGCCAAGTACGACCGCATCGTATTTCACAAAACTTCCACTGACGATTTCTTTCTTACGTGGCATTCAAAGCTCCTTATCACAACTCTGTCTATATATCTTCAGTATTATGACCTAAGTTTATGTATTTTGCTGTATTTACCCTGCATATATTATGTGATGACCACATTTCGTAAATGAATAGTGTTTTTACCCTATCATTTTTCAATTCAGCTATAATATCAATAAATATCCCCCGTCCGTCAAAAACAGTGGAAAAGTTGAATATGTCAGAGAACCGTAGACCTGAACAGGGTGTCAAACTGCGTGGTGCCGAAAAAGTTTCCCGTATACCTGTAAAAGTTATTCCAACGGTTGAAACGCCTCGAAAGCCCGATTGGATTCGTGTCAAAATGGCTGCGCCTGATGAAGTTCAACGCATTAAAACAACACTGCGCGCGCAAAAACTTCATACCGTTTGTGAAGAAGCAGCTTGCCCGAACCTTCCTGAATGTTTTGGTGGTGGTACTGCAACCTTTATGATTATGGGCGATATCTGTACGCGTCGTTGTCCATTCTGCGATGTGGCACATGGTCGCCCAAATGCTTTAGATGCAGATGAACCACGTCACATGGCCGAAACCATTTCAAATTTAGGTTTGAAATATGCGGTCATTACTTCTGTAGACCGTGATGATCTACTTGATGGTGGTGCGCAGCATTTCGTTGACTGTATTAAAGAAGCTCGTAGCTTAAGTCCAAAAACTTTACTTGAAATTTTGGTACCTGACTTCCGTGGTCGTATGGATGTAGCTTTACGTATAATGACGGAATGCCCGCCTGATGTGTTTAACCACAACATTGAAACTGTACCTCGTTTGTATAAAGCCATGCGTCCAGGTTCAGACTATCAGCACTCTTTAACTTTGTTAAAAATGTTTAAAGAATACTGCCCTGATGTGCCAACCAAGTGCGGTTTGATGGTCGGTATTGGTGAAACTGAAGAAGAAGTCATTTCTTTATTGGATGATTTACATGCACACGGCGTAGATTATGTGACTATTGGTCAATATTTACAGCCATCGAAAGAACATGCGCCAATCGATCGTTTTGTCACACCTGAAGAATTTGAGCGTTATACCGCTCATGGTCAAAAACTTGGTTTTCGTAATATTTGGGCTGCACCAATGGTACGTTCAAGTTACTTTGCAGATCGTCAATATTATGGTGAACCTGTTCCTGCGGTACGTCGTAAAGTTGATCCTGCTAAAAAAATTGCGGTACAAACGATTGAAGCTTAATTGTCAATAAGCCTCAAACATTGAAGAACAAAGCCCTCACCTGTTGAGGGCTTTGTTCTTACTTTTTAAATCTATTTTTCCAAATAAATATAACTGAAATTATGTACTTTACCGTCTAAAAATGTACGACCATTCGCCAATGGATTTGAATGATGATCGTTTTATGCTTAGAGCATTTTCCAATGAGCAAAAATAATGTCACAACAAGATTATGAAAATGGTTTAAAAGTCCGCACTGAAGTCATGGGTGAAAGTTTTGTGAAACGTGCACAAGATAATACCGTTCCATTCACACAACCTTTACAAGATTGGATTAATGAGCATGCGTGGGGTTCAACTTGGCAACGTGAAGGTGTACTTCCTCGTAAATATCGCTCACTCATAACTATCGCGTTCTTAACTGCGCAAAAAAGTCCAACTGAGCTGAAAGGTCATGTTCGTGGTGCTTTAAATAATGGCGCAACCGTTGAAGAAATTCAGGAAGTGTTGCTACACAGCCTGCCGTATTGTGGTGCACCTGCAACACAAGAAGCTTTTCGAGCTGCACTTGAAGTAATTAATGAATATCAAAAAACTAAATAAAATAGTTATTATTTTTAAATTTACGAGGAAGTAAAACTTTATTTACTTCCTTTTCTTAATAGCTGATTTTTTGAATTAAAACACTGAACAATTCAACTATACGCCTTATAACAACAGGCACTCAATTAAAAATATAAAATACATTTTTAAAAATTAACCATACAAATTCATTGAGTTATTTTTAAATAATATTCAAAAAAAAATTATCTTGGCATAAGGATTGCTTAAAAAGATTACCGCTCAGTGTATTTACTTTTTTACAGGTTCTTTTTTATGTCTCAAATTAAACTCTTTTCAGCTTCAATTTTATCTTTACTCTGTTTATCAGTTACACATGCTAAAAATGTCACTCATGATAATTTTAAAGTTTTAAATCAAATTACTGATCAGCCGACCTTATTAAAAGATGGTGAATATAAAGGAAATTATTATGTTCCTTCTACACTCAAAACAATTCAATGGGGATATTTACCCAACCGTGATGCAAAACCAGTACTGACTGTCGCGTCGGGTAGCACGGTGACCTTTGATACCATTTCACATGAGGGATTACTTGAAGACCAAGGGCGAAATGTAGAAAAATATTTTAAATCAAAGGGTGTAAATTCTGAGCAAATTCTCAGCGATGCTCAAAAAATTACCGCATCGGATCTTAAACATGACTTTCACAAAGATGGCCCACATATTGTCACTGGCCCTCTTGCAATTACGGGCGCTGAACCTGGTGATATTTTAAAAGTAGAAGTCATTAAAGTAGAACCACGTGTTCCCTATGGTGTTATTTCCAACCGGCACGGCAAAGGAGCTTTAGTTGGTGAATTTCCGAAACAAGTGCAACAAGCAAATGCATCCGCTGAACATCCTGAACGTTTCGGTAATGTCTCAATTTTTACACCGATTGAAAAAAATACCCAAGGTGAATATGAAGGGGTTTTAAAAACTGAAAATGGTAAAGCCATTCGGTTTCCGCTGTATCCATTTATGGGGATCATGGGGGTAGCTGCAAACACATCTGAACCAGTTCACTCAGTTCCACCTGCAATGTATGGTGGTAATATTGATATAAATGAACTCGGTGCAGGTTCAACAGCCTATTATCCAATTCAAGTCAAAGGTGCATTATTTTATACGGGTGATAGTCATTTTGCTCAAGGTGATGGTGAAGTTGCATTGACTGCATTAGAAGCCTCAGCCCGTGCAACGCTTAAATTCACTTTATTAAAAGCAGGAAAAGATAAAATTCCAGGTAAAGAGATTAAACAACCTTTGGCAGAAAATGCTGAATTTTGGATCACACCTGGTTTAGATGAAGACTTAGATGAAGCCATGAAAAAATCAACACGAGAAGCAATCCGTTTCTTAAATAAAGAATATGGTATTGATGAAGCAATCGCCTATGCTTACCTCAGCGCTGCCACTGATTTTGAGGTTTCACAAGTTGTTGATAAAACAAAAGGAATTCATGCCAAAATTAGAAAAGCTGATTTTAAAGAGTTTGCAAATGAGTCATCCATCTTAAAATAATTACGATATCCAGATTGTAAGATACAACATCACTTGTTTTTGGTTATGTTGTATCCCACTCTTTATATCCTAATATTTAAAGTTCATTTTTTTCAGAATCTTAAGACTATATGTTTAAATATTTTTTGATTACTTTTCTAATAACATCAATGTGCTATTTAAAATCTAAAAGATAATTGTTATCATTTGCCTTAATACTTACACAAATTTACATAGCATTATGCAAAGCCAGCCCGAATTAAATGCAGGTACAGTACTTAATACAGATCGCTTTAAGTATCTTTCCCCATTACTGACTTATCGTCTAATGATCAGTTATCGTTTTCTACTCGCTATTGTCGGTGGTTACGCCTTAGCAAGTTATTCTGCAATCGTCATTGCAAAAATATTTGCAGAACAGCGCGCCGATGCTGTACTTAGTGCAACCTTACTCGCTTTTTGTATTTATTGTGCTGCATTTATTTGGGTGTTTATGGTGAAAAAAACACTAAAAGCAACTTTAGGCATTGTTCTCCCTACGCTTATTTTATGGGCAACAACGATATTTGTAGGGAACTAATATGCGGATAGATGACAAAGTTGAAGGACCGCGCCAATCAATGTCATGGCTACATACATGGGCAAGTCTAATTTTAGGTTGGTTACTCTATGCAATTTTCCTGACAGGGACGTTGAGTTTTTTCCAATCTGAAATCTCTGTTTGGATGAAACCAGAAACACATCAATCTGTACCAGACACATCCCAAGTTAAGCAAACAGAAGTGGCTTTAGCTTTTTTGCAAAAAAACTATCCAGATGCTGGCAGTTGGTCTATTCAACTTCCAAATCATCGTCAAACCACAACTGAACTAAATATTCGAAAACAAGGTGAAGACTTACAAGCAAGACGGGGCGGTGAACGAGTGACAATTGACAGTGCAACAGGTACTGAAATTGATACACGTGATACTCGTGGTGGAAATTTTTTATATCGCTTCCACTTTGAATTATATGGGTTGCCTCGTATTTGGGCACGCTGGATTGTTGGTCTTGCAACCATGCTGATGTTAGTCGCTATTGTCAGTGGTATCATCACACATAAAAAAATCTTTAAAGATTTCTTTACTTTCCGCTCAGGCAAAGGGCAACGTTCATGGCTCGATGCACACAATGCCACAGCAGTATTTGCACTTCCCTTCCACTTAATGATCACCTTAAGTGGTTTATTATTACTAATGTTTACACTTATGCCTTGGGGGGTGAATCAAGTTTATGAGAGTCGCCAAGACTTTTTAAAAGATCAACGTGCCGGGCTAATTCAACAAGGTTCAAATAAAGCACCGTCTGATCGTGCACAAAATGCTCAGAACATGCGTTCTGACAATGAAAATCAGCAAGGTCGAGGTGAAAGGCGTGGAAAAGGTCAACAACAAAAGCAATCTGCACCTTTAACAGCACTAGAACCCATTATTACTGCAACACAAGCAAAGTGGAGAAATAATCCAATTGCATCGATTAATATTGTTGCACCCAACACGAATAAAGCCACGATTGAACTACGTGCTTTACACGGCGAAAGTGTGGCTCATCGTAATGTGTATGCAAGCTTAAAATACAATGGTGTGACAGGTAAAGATATCTCCAATGATGATGCTCAACTGAAAAATCCATCTATTCCAACAGGTATATACAATGTCATTACAGTACTTCATGAAGCACGTGGTGTAGACTTGGCATTACGTTGGTTATTATTTTTCTCAGGTATTCTGGGGACATTAATGATTGCAACAGGACTCATCTTATGGTGTGTAAAACGCGCACCACAACAACAAAAACAAGGTTATAAATCGTTTGGCTATCGCGTAGTTGAAGTCACTAATATTGCAGCCATTATTGGTTTACCGATTGCGTGTTCTGCCTATTTTTATGCGAATCGCTTTATTCCTGCCGATTTAGAACTACGTCTCAATTGGGAAATTCGCACTTTCTTTATCGTTTGGTTACTTACTCTCATTTATGCCATGTTACGACCGCATCGTCAGGCTTGGTTGGAGTTATTGGGACTGGCAACACTTGCCTACCTATTATTACCAATAATTAACGTTATGACAGGTGGTCAGGCTTTATGGAACAGCATTGCTCATGAACAATGGATGATTGCGACTTTTGATTTGATGTGTTTATTATTGGCAATATTATTTGCATTTAGCTTTTATAAAGTCAAAAAGCATCAAGGACTACCAAAAAAAGTAAAAGCTCCCACTCGCCAAACTCAGGAGAGTAGAACAGCATGATTGACTCAACTTTCATTTGGTTTCTATTTATTTGGTCGATCAATAGTGCAGGCTTACTTTCTATTGCTGCAAGCATGTCTAAACATCAAAAACAGATTTTTGGCCATGAACTCAAACCATTACATACTCGTATTTTTAAAATTGCAGGTTGGGTCTTACTTATTCTTACCCTTGTCTTATGTACGACACAAGGACATTGGAGTACGTATATCAGTTATTGGATTGGGACTCTCACTTTTGCAGCGCTCTTTAGTGGTTTGTGTTTGAGTTATTACCCTCAGTTTTGTAAAAAAATTGGCTTATTTACCCTTCTACTCGCCAATGCTTGCCTGATTTCAGCCTTATTTTAATACTTAAACTTTAATACTTAAATTTTAAGTATTTTTATTTTTACGCATTAAAGCCAATCTTCGGATTGGCTTTTTTTATACAAAGCATTACGCTATAGCGATTCTATTGTTGTGATTTTATTATGTCTGATCTTCCAATTTCTCCCGAGCTTTATAACCGTGCAATGGCGGGCAACCGTGAAGCTCAATTTGAACTCGCAGAAATTTATATGCAAAGTGAAAATGATGACCACATAGAATTAGCTGAAGAATGGGCACTAAAAGCTGCACAATTGGGACATGTTGAGGCAATGTATTGGTTAGGCGAAGGCTATACAGCCTATGCCAAAGATCTATTAGAAGAAGATCCTGCTGAAGCAAAAACTTATTTTGAACATGCACATCGCTGGCTAGAGCAAGCAGTCAAACAGCAACACCCTGCTGCAATTTTTGAGCTAGCCAATTTTTACCGTCGTGGTGATGTGGTTGAAAAAGACATTGCTAAATCAATCGAAATGCTCGAACAAGCTGCAAAACTCGGTGAAGTGCAAGCCATGCGTGATCTTGTTGCGATTTATGAACATGGTTTAGGTGTCGATATTGATGATGAAAAAGCTGATTTTTGGGCAGACCAAGCTCAACAAGCTGATCTGCAATAAATTCTGCCTAATACAATCAGCCTTCTCTCTCCAAATCTATCTCAAAGCACTACCGTGAGACAAAAGGCTGATTTAAAATCGTAAAAAAGTTGATCCTGATGTAAATATCCCTAACTGACTTTCTAAAATATGCTGCCAAATTTAGAGTAATTTTATTGGTTTTTAGCGTTTTAAAAACTTAAAGAACGCATGATCAAATCAATCATAAAGTAAAAATTAATTAAAATTCAAAATCTTACAATTTTATTCTAAATCAAGTTTGATTTACCTAAAAATCTTTTGCGACTTTGGATGTATCCACAAGAGACAAAGAACACTTTATATCTATCTCTATACCTCTTTTACTCATCTGAAAGCTATGTCTTTGTCTCTTCAATTTGATACTTTTGACAACCCTATGTACCTGAAAAAAGTCGGCAATTGGGTGATCACTTTTTTAAATTCAGTCGAACAAAATACAACTCAACCCATCCGATTAAGCATTCGCTCAGTATTGCCTATTCAACTCTCAGATAGTATTCAACCACGCTCTATTGAAATCTATCAATCAAACGATGAAAACATATGGCATGTTGAAAATGCAGCTTTTTTTAATAGTCATAATCAGCAATTTCATACAATTAAATTCCAACACGACATGATGCTGAAAATTGTAGAAACAATAATCGCCGAATTCAAACGCTACGATGTTGATATTCAACTACTGAGTTAAAACATAGCATTTTTAAAAAAATAAATTGTTCAAGCGCCTTACCCGCCTCGGTGGTTTTTTTATATCTTAGATTCTCCGATGAGCTATCAAAAAAACACGATTTATCGTTTTTATCGGTCGTCAAAAATATCATTTTTTAAGTTTTCGCTAGCTTTTTAAGAAAACATCTACTTTTAAAAGTGCTACAATACCGAATATATAAAATTCTCTCCGGCTCCCATGTGTGGTGCCTATTTCGAAATAGTTAGGATTAGCAATGACTGATAATGCAACGATTTTGCAGAATGTACCAGTAGGCAAAAAAGTCGGTATCGCCTTTTCTGGTGGTCTAGATACTTCAGCAGCTTTATTGTGGATGAAACAAAAAGGCGCAGAACCTTATGCTTATACAGCAAATTTAGGTCAACCTGATGAAGATGACTATGATGCAATTCCACGTAAAGCAGAGGCTTATGGTGCTGTTCTTGCACGTTTAGTCGATTGCCGTTTACAACTTGCATTAGAAGGTATTGCTGCAATTCAATGTGGCGCATTCCACATCTCTACAGGTGGCGTACCTTATTTCAATACGACTCCATTGGGTCGTGCTGTTACAGGTACTATGCTTGTAACTGCAATGAAAGAAGATGACGTTAACATTTGGGGTGACGGTTCTACTTATAAAGGTAACGATATTGAGCGTTTCTACCGTTACGGTTTATTGACCAACCCTGCGCTTAAAATCTATAAGCCTTGGTTAGACCAGACCTTTATTGATGAGCTTGGCGGTCGTGCGGAAATGTCACAATTCCTTATCGATAATGGCTTTGACTATAAAATGTCAAAAGAAAAAGCCTACTCAACAGATTCAAACATGTTGGGTGCAACACATGAAGCAAAAGATCTAGAATACCTCGATGCTGGTATCAAAATCGTTGATCCAATCATGGGCGTTGCATTTTGGAAAGAAGATGTAAAAATTGAAGCTGAAGAAGTTTCAATCACTTTCGAAGAAGGCTTCCCTGTTGCATTAAATGGCAAACGCATTGAAGATCCAGTTGAATTCATTCTTGAAGCCAACCGTATTGGTGGCCGTCATGGTCTAGGTATGTCGGATCAAATCGAAAACCGTATCATCGAAGCAAAATCTCGTGGTATTTATGAAGCTCCAGGTATGGCGCTTCTTCATATTGCTTATGAACGTCTTGTAACAGGTATTCATAACGAAGATACTATTGAACAATACCGTATCAACGGTTTACGTTTAGGTCGCCTACTTTATCAAGGTCGTTGGTTCGATTCTCAAGCGCTTATGCTTCGTGAAACTGCACAGCGTTGGGTTGCAAAAGCAATCTCTGGTACTGTGACTTTAGAACTTCGTCGTGGTAATGACTATACGATTATGAACACTGAGTCTGAAAACCTTACTTATGAAGCTGAGCGTTTGACGATGGAAAAAGGCGATTCTATGTTCTCTCCTATGGATCGTATTGGTCAATTGACTATGCGCAACTTGGATATTACAGATACTCGTGCAAAATTAGGTATTTATACAAATACTGGTCTATTGGCTGTTGGTTCAGGTTCTGCTGTACCACAACTTAAAGATAAAAACTAATACATTTAATCTAATTGATTAAACAAAAAACCGCCAAAATGGCGGTTTTTTGATGTCTCATTTTTATAATAATACGTTAAAAATTAATTAAGCCACATCATCAAACTCGTGCACTCCATAACCTTTGACTAACTTATTTTTCCAAAATACAAGTAACTCAGACTGATCGTTCTAATCAAGATGAGAATCTGATTTAAAACACCCTCATAATTCTGGTGCTGTTTTTTTTAAATATCAAAAATAAATATGACTCATTTAGGATTCTGTATCAGATATTTCCAATTATTTTAAAATCTTTTAAAAACAAGTATGTTCCACCATATCAAGGGTGCCGCAACAGAAGATGCCTTTACATATGAATTACTCAAGAAATTTAACCACAACGCCCGACTGTACTTTACGACCAAGATCATTTGCATCCCAATTGGTCAAGCGAATACAACCATGCGATGCTGTTTTTGAAATTAATGATGGATTGGGAGTACCATGAATACCAAAAGAGGGTTTGCTCAGTGCAATCCAAATATTTCCAACAGGTCCATTTGGTCCCGGTGGTAAAGTCAGCGGTTTTTTATTGCCACCTTGCACAAAGTTTTTCGGCGAATAACCATAATAAGGATTCGGTGCAACTTTTACGACTTTATGCGTTCCTTTTGGCGATGGCGTATCTGATCCACCAATGGTCGCTGGAAATGATGCGATCAAATGGTTTTGAGTATTAAATAAATAAAGTTGTCTTGCCCCTTTATGCGCAACAATGAGGCTCACATCGGCAGGTAAATCATTGCGTACATTCGGGACAATAATTTTTTCACCGACAGTTTTAAAACTTACTTTCGGGTTTAAATGACGTAAAAACTCTTCATCAATATGAAATTTTTCACCTAACATTTCGGTGACACGGGTGTAATACAAACCTGGCATTTTGGCTTGTAATGCATAATTACGTGGAATACTTTTCGCATAAGGGCCTTTCAAATCCTGTGCTGTAATCGTGTATGTTCCATACGCCGCAGTCTTTTGTTTTGAAACTAAACTATCCCATGTTTGTTTAGTTAACTCGCCCGTTACAGGAAAACCATTCATCTGCTGATAAGCTGAAAGTGCTTTTAGAAAATTCTTACCGCTTTTTGCATCGATTGCACCAGGTGAAGCATGTAAATTATTCAACATTACTTGTGCACGTGCATAGGTTGGAAATTGACCACGCCCCAAATTACCCCAAGTAGCGTTATTTATACTCTCTAACGTCCAATTGACCTTTGCAACAGGCGGAGCAACTTTTTCAGCACTTTGTGTTGTTATACTTTGCACAACTGTTTTCGTTACTTCATTTTTCACACTTGCAAAAGAATGTACAGGCAATGCCATAAAAATAATGCACATTGTTAATCGTTTAATCTTTGACTCAAAAATACCCATAAAACTTCTCTAATGATTTAAAAGAATACGTATCTCTTAAATTAAATTTTAAAAAATTAAATACCTACATTCACAATTTATTCAATATGACTTCAAAAATCTGTCTCACCTATACAGAAGATGATTTTCCTCAAACATAGAAATTCAGCATTTCAAATACCAAAACACATGAATAGGCTGATATTATTTCAGCTGGCTATTTATATTAAACAAGAGAACATTCCTTGTCCTTTGACAAAATTATAGTCACAAACATGAATAATTTCACACTTTTTTAATATTATTTTAGATAATTAGTGGTTTTTATCCTATAAAACTCACATTTTGCTCAATCTGCCTGAATTTCATTGATTTTACAAATATTATTCGTACTTTAATATGAAATTTTTCCAACCATAAAATACTTTATATCTAAATAAATATTAGAAGCATTATCCATAATAAAACAGTTGGTTAAAATTAAAAAAACGGCTCGAATAATACAAATTGCGGTTATCTTTTTGTGTTGAATCGATTATTATCTATTTTATTTTTTGATGTAATAATTGCCTTGAACACGATTACTCTGCTTCAGCCAGATGACTGGCATGCTCACCTCCGTGATGGACTTGCTTTGCAACGTACTGTTCCTGACTTAGCGCGTCAATTCTCCCGTGCTATCTGTATGCCAAATACAGTTCCTCCTGTAAAAACTGTTGAAGAAGCAAATGCCTATCGTGAACGAATCATGGCGCATGTCCCTGAAGGCGTTCACTTTGACCCACGTATGGTGTTGTATTTTACAGACCACACAACACCTGATGAAGTCAAAAAAATCAAAGAGTCTGCATTTGTAAATGCAATTAAATTATACCCTGCCGGTGCAACCACGAATTCAGACAATGGCGTGAGCGATATTCGTAAAGTATATAGCGTCATTGAGCAACTTGAAGAGCATCAAGTTCCATTGTTATTACATGGTGAAGTCACACATAATCATGTCGATATTTTTGACCGTGAAAAACGTTTTATCGATGAAGTACTTGCCCCACTTTTAAGACAATTTCCGAAATTAAAATTGGTACTTGAACACATCACCACAAGTGAAGCAGCAAACTTCGTTCTTGAGCAAGATCGTAATGTTGCAGCAACCATTACCCCACAGCATTTATTATTTAACCGTAATGATATGTTGGTTGGTGGCGTAAAACCTCATTTTTACTGTTTACCTATTTTAAAACGCCAAACACATCAGCAAACTTTGCTTGAAGTGGCAACCAGTGGTAATCCTAAATTTTTCTTAGGCACTGACAGCGCGCCACATTCTAAAGATGCTAAAGAAAATGCCTGTGGTTGTGCAGGTTGCTACAGCGCACCAACCGCGATTGAGCTTTATGCACAAGCATTTGATCAAATGGGTCGTATTGAGCGTTTAGAAGGCTTTGCAAGTCACTTTGGTGCAGACTTCTATGGTTTGCCACGAAATACGAGTACAATTACCCTCGTGAAAGAAGATCAGGTAATTCCTGAAAGTTTAGACTACTTGGATGGTGAAAAAATTATCCCGCTCTATGCAGGAAAAACCATCCATTGGAGAAAGGTGTGACAACTGAAATACAACCTGTAATTGGTCAACGCTTCCGTGGTTTTTTACCCGTCGTTGTTGATGTTGAAACTGCAGGTTTTAATTCTGATACGGATGCATTGCTAGAAATTGCATGCATTCCTATTGTTTATGATGCAGAAGGAAAATTTGTTCCAGGTCAAGCACATCATGCACATATCAATCCATTTGAAGGTGCAAATCTAGATCGTAGATCGCTTGATTTTATTGGTGTCGATCCATTTAACCCGATGCGCATGGCAATGGCAGAAGACGAAAAAACAGCGCTTAAACGCATGTTCAAAGCCGTCAATGAAGTTCGTAAACAGCAACACTGTACGCATGCCGTACTTGTTGGTCATAACGCTCATTTCGACCTCGGCTTTGTCAAAGCCGCAATTGCACGTACAGGCACTAAAAATCAGAATCCTTTTCATAGCTTTTCTGTTTTTGATACTGTGACCTTAAGTGCTGTGATGTTTGGACAAACGGTACTCGCAAAATCATGCATTCAAGCTGGAATTGAGTTCGATGGTAAAGAAGCACACTCTGCTTTATACGATACTCAAAAGACTGCTGAACTGTTTTGCTATATTTTGAACAAACTCGCACCTCACTTACTTGACACCTTGATGACGGATCACTAAGATACCGTCATCTTCTAAACGTCCCTATCGTCTAGAGGCCTAGGACATCGCCCTTTCACGGCGGTAACCGGGGTTCGAATCCCCGTAGGGACGCCATCTATTTTTTCGCTGTAAAAATATCACCTCTCTTATCTTATTATTTTTTCTACTTATCTTAGAATAGATTTTGGACGACTTTTTTTATTTAATGTTCAATTAATCAACAAACCATATATAAATATTAGCCTATATGGCTTAATTTTTACATTTACACTTGAAAAAAACCAAACACCCACGATTTAATAATGTAAGTTCACCCAATTGACTCTGTGCACATGAATAATCACAACAGCCCTGAAATTATAATCATTGAAGATCAGAATTTTGGCAGCCATGTAGAACACTGGTCGCTGCTAACAGAACACCCCTCAACTGATGTACCTAAGTGGATGGGTGAAGCTCTCAATTCCCCTGTTATGCCTATGGGCATCTGCTCACAAGAATGCGATATGGATCAAGCCATTTGGCTCATTCAAGGGCCACAGCAGCAAACCATTCAAATTGCACAAGTGATTGCCGTTGAAGATGGGAAACCGAAAGCGGTTAAAACAGCATTCCCATTTTTTGAAAGCCCTTATACGATGCATGCAGAGATTGAACGCATTATTACCTGCAAATCAAATACGCAAGCTGTTTTAAGCCTCAAGCTCAATGCCAATAGTACAGTGTATGCTTTTGACAGCTTATATAGTGTCAATCATGCCAATTATAAAAAAAATCAAACCTATAAAGTTCAACTCAATGCTTTTGCTTATGAATTGGAAAAAGTATCTGATCATGAGCAAATCATTGTCGATGATCCAGCTTCAATTAAACATCATCGTGCTTTAAATGAAATTTTGTCAGAAAATAACGGGGTTGCACCTGCCAATTTGCAAGAACTTATTGATGCATGGGAGCCAAAATCTGAAGATGATAAAGCACCCGTCACTGTCGATTTTTCCAAAATGGTGGCTTATTTGTATGGCGAAACCCTTGGGCAGGAAGATGAAGCATGGTTCCAAGGCAAAATTGTCGGCAAAACACAGACTGAATTTCAACAATCTGAATTTACACTCTATGATGTCACACTAATTTTAGAAGAAGATCAGCCTGCAACACTAATTCGTATTGCCACACAAAATCCAGCTTTTAAAGATTTTGAAATTGGACAATATATTCGTGGCAATCTTTGGATTCAAGCGAATATATATGCAGAAGCCAAAGCCTAAACAGTCAAGTTTTGAGTGATATAAATAAGAAAGAGGATAAAATACCAATTTTTATCCTCTTTTTAATCAGAATTTTGAATGTTTATTCTCACCGAACATAATGGCATATTTCCCTCTTTAATAATGATCTCTTTCAATCAAAGCAGAAACACCTGCCCATTATGATTATAAAATAGATGATAAATTTAATTCTTTAACTTAAAAAATTCTGCTGATTGTTATCACTTATTTATTTTTATTGAGCATATAATTAGCTACATATTAAAAAATAAAAATAGTAAAAATATCAATAATTCATAATGAATAAGATCTTAAAATAATTTAATCAGTAACTTGGAAACATTACTGTATATAAATCACCCAAATCTTTTGTCTAAAAAATTAGGTTATCAATTCAAGATACCGCTCATATATTTAATGCCGTTTAATAAAATATTTAAATTATTGTTATTTATTTAAGTTTGTACTTTAATTGATCAAAGAAATATGTTAAAAATGTGACAACACAGGATTGAACAATAATTTCAAAATCCAGGCTTAGCAATGAAAATCACATCAGAACAAACGACCGATTTAATACATTCCCCTCGTACATTTGTGCTACGTATTGATAGGGGTGGTTTCTGCTTTTTTATTTTAGGGATGTTTCTTACTGCAATGATATTTAATTATCTTGGTATTTTTCCATCACTTCACTAATCACTCGATTTTGCATTAAAAAACCCTCATAAAGAGGGTTTTTTAATGCATTTTCAATTAGACTGACTTAGCCATTTCGCTTAGCAAAATCATCCATAAAGTTAACTAATGCTTGCACACCTTCAAGTGGTACAGCATTATAAATACTTGCACGCATACCACCGACTGAACGGTGCCCAGCAAGATTGAGTAAATGATTTTCTTCCGCTTCTTTCAAGAATAACTTATCTAAATCAGCATTTGCCAATGTAAATGGTACATTCATAATTGAACGGTTTGGTGTTGCAATCGGATTTGCATAGAAATCACTAGAATCGATGTAACCATACAATAATTGTGATTTTGCCAAGTTCACTTGATGCATTGCATCCACACCACCTTGCTCAAGTAACCATTCAAATACTAAACCTGATAAATACCATGCATAAGTTGCAGGTGTATTCACCATAGATTCATTTTTCGCTTGTGAACTATATTTCAACAAACTTGGAATTTCAGGTTTCGCTTGATCAAGCAAATCATCACGTACAATGACTAATGTTAATCCAGCAGGACCGATATTTTTCTGCGCACCCGCATAAATCAGACCAAATTTAGAGACATCAATCGGTGCAGATAAAATACTTGAAGACAAGTCTGAAACCAATGGTTTGTCAGTTACAGGGATATTAGCAAATTGAATACCACCAATCGTTTCATTATCGGCGTAATGTACGTAGGCAGCATCATTTGACAAGTTCCATTGGCTTTGATCTGAAATAGCCAATTTTCCGTTAATTCTTGTACCCGCTTCAATAATATTGATCTCACCATAGCGCTGTGCTTCTTGAGTCGCTTTTTCTGACCAGATACCCGTATGGATATAATCTGCTTTATTATTCTTGCCCAATAAATTAAGTGGAATTGCAGAAAATTGTAGCGATGCGCCGCCCTGTAAGAACAGAACTTTATAATTCTCAGGAATATTCATCAACTTACGTAAATCAGCCTCAGCTTTTTCAGCGACAGCAACATAGTCTGCACTACGATGGCTCATTTCCATGATGGATAAGCCTTTACCACGCCAATCTAATAACTCTGACTGAGCTTTTTCTAAAACGGCAGTAGGTAATGCAGCAGGACCAGCACAAAAATTGTACGCGCGCATGATTTTTCCCTTTTTAAAGTGAAACGAATGAAATAGGCGCATTTAACCACAATTTGGCTTTTCTTGCAGTAGCTTTGTCAGTCAAACTTTCAATGTGTTTAAAGATTTAGAATTGATATTTCAATAAGAAAATTTAACTAGATCTGCCTACTTGGTGTTAAATCACTCACTGAAAGAGACGTCAGCTTTATAGAGCAATAATTTTCTGCATACTGAAAAAATTCAACAAAGCAGTACTCTCGTTACTTTTTACTTTCTACATACTTCATAAAATTATCTAAAATTGCCTGCCACCCTGCTTGCTGTTGCTCAAGTGGATATTCATGTTCAGGATCAAAACTGATTTGTACTAAAACGGCCTGATCTTTTTGCTGAAAAATAATCTCTGCATTACGCTCACCAAATGAATAGGCAATTTTCTCATGGGGGATAATTTCAGTATATGTTCCTGCAAAATCAAAACCTATACTGCCATCTTTGGCTTCCATACGATTTGAAAATTGCCCACCAACTCTTAGATCATTGACTGAATTGACCGTATGCCATTCAGGTGAAGCTGTATTCCATTCTTGAATATCTTGAGGATTGTTATAAGTATTCCAAATAAGATCAATGGGTGCCTTAATTAAAGATTCAACTGTAATTTTTGCCATTTTTATTTTCCTTATACACAATTATGTTCAATTTATCTTAACGATAAAAATTTAAAAGTACATGAACAAAAGTGTATATCGACTATACATACATTAGATTTTTAACAATCACATGTAAACTACAAAACGAAACACTTTAAGAGATTGATTTAGATTACTTATTCTAGTCATTCAGGGTTAGAATAAGTTTAAATGAAGTCAGATGTGAAAGATTATGTTTTTCAAAACGACGCAAAATATGTATAACCAAAAAGTACAAACACGTCTGAAATTTTTGCTTCTTTGCTTTACAGGAGCCACTCTCAGTCAACTAACTTATGCTGAGTCGCTTAGCTATGTCCAAGCAGAACAATATTTTATTGAACACTCATATACTACTCAAGCAAATATAGCTTTAAATCAAGCAACAAAACTTCAGGCAGAAGCGGTCAAAAATATTGGTTTACCTAGAGTTGACCTCAATGTCCGTGCTTATAAATTTCACACTGAAACTGATATTCCGCTAAATGGTGTAAAAAACAATCTAGAGCAATCACTCTCTCAAGGTGTAAATGATCATATTGACCAATGGCAATCACAAAATAATATTCCATCAACAATTGTAGACCCTTTAAAACAAGGTCTGACACAAGGAATACAAAATGGTGTGGGTTTAATTCCAGATAAAGCCAATGTCATTTTAGAAGATGAAGTGATACGCCCAACTATTTCTGTCATGATGCCGCTTTATACAGGTGGTGTTACGACCGCTACCAAAAATATCGCCCATTTAAATGCTGAACGCAGTGAGTTAAATAGTAAACAGCAGCAAGATATACAACGATTTGAAATGATTCAATCTTATTTCAATGTCCAATTACAACAACAACTTTTCGCTTCAAGCCAATTCAACTTAACGTCCATGCAAAAGCATTATGATAATGCTCTAAAACTAGAACAAGCAGGATTTATTAGCAAAGGACAGCGTATGCAATTTGAGGTTGCTCGTAACAATGCCCAACGTGTCAATCAAAATGCCTTTTCCAATTTACAATCGAGTCAATTTCATCTGAAAAACTTACTCAACCAATCATCCATCGATAAATTAACTACGCCACTTTTTGTTAATCGCGAACAAAGCCAATCAGTACAACAACTTTTGGCTAGTTATTCTGAAAGCTCAAGCTTAGTTAAAAAACTACAAACGGATACTCAACTCGCGAATGAAAATATCAAACTACAAAGTGCGAGTAAGAAACCAACGTTATTCGCATTTGGTGAATACAGTTTAGACTCAGATCAAAATTGGATTGTTGGTGTTGCTGCAAGATATAACTTATTTTCAGGTTTAGATAAAAATAAAAATGTGCAAGCCGCTCAACTGCAAAAACAAGCAACAGAACTACTCACTGCACGCACTCAACAAGAAATTGAAAATATTATTTATAAATCTTATAGTGAACTACATTCAGCACAACAAAATAATCAGCTTCTACAAAATAATGAACCTGCTGTAATGGAAAACTTAAGAATTCAACAGCTTTCTTTTAAAGAAGATATGGGAACTGCTACACAAGTTATTGATGCTCAAAATCAACTCAGTATATTGAAAGCAGAAAAAGCACTCAATTCCTATAAATACATTATGTCACTCGCGACGTTACTTCAAAGCCATGGTAGTTTAGAACAATTTCAAAATTATATTCATCAATCTAATACTGATTATATTCGTTAATGGAGTATGTTGAATGACTCAAGATCCTAATACACAGACACCGCCGAATGAATCTGTAGATGAACAAAGTACTACAGTTGATCCAAGCACATCACACTCGGCAACAGATCAATTGCATCACAACCTAGAAACTGATGTTGAAAATGTATCAACTGATCTGCCCATTCAAAATACTCATGCAGAAAAACCCTCTAAATATAAAATATTATTACTTTGTATTCTTATCCTTGTTGCTCTGGGTTTTATTGCATTTGGTTTATGGAAAAGCTATCAACCGCAAATTATTGATGTACAAGGACGTGTAGAAGCCGAGACGTTACATGTCAGCACAAAAATTCCCAGCCGAATTGAAGAAATTTTTGTACATGATGGACAAGCCATTGAAAAAGGACAATTACTCGTTACATTAAGCAGTCCAGAAATTGAGACAAAAAAACAGCAAGCATTAGCAACTTTACAATCGGCTTTAGCCCTGCAATCTACTGTTGAGCGGGGTTCACAACAAGAAAATATTGATACGCTTTATGCAAATTGGCAAAGCCTAAAAGCTCAAGAAAACCTTGCTCAGACAACCTATCAACGAGGTCAGAATCTTTATACTCAAGGCGTCATTTCTAGACAGCGTCGTGATGAAATGTTTGCAGCTGCACAGTCTGCAAAAGAACTATCCGAAGCTTCTCGGCAACAATATTTACGTGCTAAGCGTGGTAGTACAGAACAGCAAAAGTCGGGAGCAGATGCACAAGTAGAAATTGCCAAAGCTGCTGTAGCAGAAGCCAATGCACTCGAATCAGAAACACGCTTATTTTCCCCTATTCAAGGTATTGTTTCTAAAACTTATGGAAAACCGACAGAACTCGTCGCAATTGGCGTTCCTATTGTCAGTATTATTAAAGATGAAAAATGGGTGAGCTTAAATATTCGTGAGGATCAGTATAGTCAAGTTTACCAAGCAAAATCTCTTGAAGGTTATGTTCCTGCTTTAAACCAGAATTTCAGATTTCAAATTAAAAACATTGATGCCGAGGGTGATTTCGCCACAATTAAAACCACGCGTCAAAGTGGTGGTTATGATATTCGTAGCTTTAAAATTCATCTGACCCCACCTAAAGAAGCTGAAAATTTAAAAGTTGGAATGAGTGTCATCTTCAAGTTAAAACAAGGTTCTGCACAAGCAGAATAAATTTAAGGCGAGTCAATGACTGGATAATTATTCATGCTCAGCACCATCAAACGTGAAATTAGATATTTACTCACGCATAAATGGGATTTATGCATGGTGAGTCTAGCGCCGTTATGCATTATTATTCTGTTTTGTAGTATGTTTTATTCAGGTAAAGCTGAACATGTACCTATTGCTATTATTAATCAAGATCATAGCGAACTGAGTCATACGATTGAAAAGTATCTTAAACTAAATACAACATTGCACGTACAACAGATTTCTGAAGATCAAACAGAGGTAGAGAAAAATTTAAATCAGACCCGAATCTGGGGTTATGTAATGATTCCTGAGGGTGCTGAACAACGCTTAGTCAAAGGAGAGGATGCACAAATTAGTATTGTCTATAACCAGTCCTATTTTAGCATTGGCAATACTATTTCTTCAGCAATGTTATTGTCCACAGTTCAAGCTTCTACTGATTTTTTAAAAAATAATTATTTTGTAAATGAAATACCTTATATCGATATTGATACAGCACATATCAAAATTTCCCCTCTTTTCAACCCGAATTTAAATTATGAACTTTATCTTGAACCATTCGTAATTCCTGCGGTTTTACATTTATTATTATGTTGTTGTATTGCCTTTTCAGTTGGGCAAGAACTCAAACTAAATACCACTCAACAATGGAGAGATTCAACAACAGTACTTCAAGCCATTTTTGCCAAAAGCTTCGTTTATGTGATTATTTTTTGCTTTTGGACATGGTTATGGATGTTTTGGTTAATTGTTATTCGAGGCTGGACAGTCGCAGGGTCACTGAGTCTTATTTTATTTGCTCAGTTTTTATTTTATCTCGCTTATGCATTAATTAGTGTGACTGTTGTTCTTGCTACAAAGAATCTTTCAAAAACTTTTGGTTTTCTTGCTGTATATGGTGGCTCTTCTCTGAGCTTTGCAGGTGTTACTTTACCTTTAAATAATGCACCACTTTTCACTAAATTTTGGTCAAACATTATCCCTTATACACCTTATGCAAAATTACAAACTGAACAATGGGTCATTGGTAGCCCACCAACTACTTCACTTACTCCTTTATTCATTCTCACGTTATATTGTATTTTTTATTTAGCAATATCTGGCACCCTACTCAAAAAAATTATTTGGGGAGCAGTCAATGAAAAATGAGCAATTCATAAAAATCATCACTTTTTGGAAGCAAGTTGGGCAAGACTATATTCAGACCTTTAAGAATATTGCAGGTAATTTTTCAATTTTAACCACGATGATTCTATCTGTAATTTTCTATAGTTTTTTTTATCCAATTGCCTATAAATCACAGACCGCAGAACAATTACCTATCGTAATTGTTGATGAAGAACAAAGTGTACTCACAACCCAACTCATTACAGCAATTAGTAATAGTCCAAATGTAGCCATAATCGATATTAGTCATAATTTTGAAGAAGCTAAATATCTGGTACAAACACAAAAAGCTGATGGAATATTACTTCTTCCAGAACACCTTTCAGAAAGCCTCATTAGAGGAGAAACTGGAGGAATTGGACTTTACCTAAGCGGTGCTAATTTTTTAAAAACTAAACAAATCGGCTTAGGAATAGCAACAGCCGTTGAAAATACTATTGCTGAATATCTTTCTCGTTTTGCACAAGTTACACATTTTTCACCTGCTCTACCTATTCACCAAATCCCACTTTTCAATACTTTATCTGGTTATGGTAGTTATATATTCCCCGCTGTAGCACCACTCATTATTCACCAAACAGTATTACTCGGTTTATGTATGCTGATTGGTGGATACCGTGAAAAACAATGGCGTGCTTCTCGTGCTGAATTTTTAGCTATTTATTTAGTGGCTCTTACTATTGGGACTTTGGGCTGTCTCTATCTTTTTGGTTTCACTTTTTGGCTAAATGATTATCCTAGAGGCGGAAATTTCTTTGGAATGCTTTGCGCTGTACCTATTTTTATTAGTGCAGTCATTGGGCTTGCCTTCTTCATTGCAAGTTATTTAGATACCTCTGAACGTGCAGGACATCTCATTGTCTTTAGCTCTGTACCTTTATTTTTATTATCAGGAACGGCTTGGCCCTTACAAGCCATGCCTGAATGGATGCAAATGTTTTCTCAATTACTACCATCCACTCAGGGTATCAACTTGTTTGTACAACTTAACCAAATGGGGGTATCAACTCAATTGATATTACCTAAATTAATTTATTTACTATTTATCTCATTAATTTTATTAAGTTTATCTTGGTATCGCCTTGGAGTATTCATAAAAAAAATACATAAATAAGCCAACTTACATCTATATATTAAATTAAACTAAATTAATTGATTGGATAATTAAATTAAACTGTATTAATTTCACCCAATCAAAATACATTCAATCAGAAATAATTAGTCGAGCAGATAAAAATAGATGCAAAATAAACGCTTCTGAGAAATGCGCTCAACAATCACGCTCTCCCTCCTTCTAGCATACCCATATTCATGCTTGGAATTGGCGATTTCGCGTTTTGATCATTTAATTTTTTTTTCGCCAAAATCTGATTTTTTAAGGGCTCAGTATGAATAAACTGAAAATTAGCCTAGCATGGCAAATCGTTATTGCGCTCTTTTTAGGTATTTTGGTTGGTGCTGTTTTACATAACCAACCTGAAATCCGTGACGACATCGTCCATAACTTCCTACAACCTTTGGGTAAGATTTTCATTAATCTGATCAAAATGATTGTGATCCCGTTGGTTTTATCCATGTTAATTTTGGGTATTGCTAATGCAGGTGACAGTAAAAGTATAGGAAAGCTCGGTTTTAAAACCATTGTTTACTTCGAAATCATTACCACAATTGCTATTATTGTCGGTCTTTTTGCTGCAAACATTTTCAAGCCAGGCGCTGGCATTGATATGTCACAACTGACAACTTCTGATATCTCCCAATATCAGCAAACCACACAAGAAGTTAGTCAGCATGCACATGGTTTAGTTAACACTGTTTTGTCTTTGATTCCATCTAATATTTTCTCTGCAATGAATGATGGGCATATGTTGCCAATTATTTTCTTTGCCGTGATATTCGGTATTGGTCTTGGATCACTTGCTAAAGAAACAAAACAACCGCTCATTGATGTTTTAAAAGCGATCTCTGAAACAATGTTCAAAGTGACGCACATGATTATGCTTTTTGCACCGATTGGTGTATTTGGTTTGATCGCTGCGACTGTTGCGAACTTCGGTTTTAGCTCATTGGTTCCACTCGTGAAACTTGCTTTATTGGTTTATGGTGCAATCTTCTTCTTTATCTTTATTGTACTTGGTTTTGTGGCTAAATTCTGTGGATTCAGCATTTGGACGATTATCAAAATCTTAAAAGATGAATTAATTTTAGCCTATTCAACTGCAAGTTCTGAAACTGTTTTACCTCGTATGATGGAAAAAATGGAAGCCTATGGCGCTCCAAAATCGATCACTAGCTTTGTTGTTCCAATTGGTTATTCGTTTAATCTTGATGGTTCAACACTATACCAAAGTATTGCAGCAATCTTTATTGCACAGCTTTACGGTATCGATTTAACCATTACACAGCAAGTTGTACTTGTGCTCACACTCATGATCACTTCTAAAGGGATTGCAGGCGTACCAGGTGTTTCTTTCGTGGTTCTACTTGCAACCCTAGGTAGTGTTGGTATTCCACTTGAAGGCTTAGCATTTATTGCAGGTATTGACCGTATCTTAGATATGGCACGTACTGTATTGAACGTAATTGGTAATGCTTTGGCTGTTCTTGTGATTAGTAAATGGGAAGGTCAATTTGATAGTGAAAAGCAAAAAAATTATAATTTTGATGCCACTCACTAACATTTAAACATTTTTTCTTATATAAAATGGGAGCTTCGGCTTCCATTTTATATCGATACCTATTTTTCAAATCACTTTATTTTTCTACTTCTTGCACCCAAAACCCCACAATTTTATCACCACCATCATGCCCATCGAACACCACAGAAAATATAATCGTTTGATTGGGATAAATATATTTATAACCAATTTTTGTCACTTTACCATACGTTGTTTCAATAGATTTAGCAGTCAATACAAGTTCAGGATTATCTGCAACATTATCAGGTAAAGCATCAAAAACTGTTTGTAAGATTTGAGGATTTTTAGTCAACTCATCTCTAATATCTTGCTCGCTCAAACTCAGAATTTTAGCCTGATCATGATCAATCAAAGCTTGAAACAATATTTTTGCTTTTGTATTTTGTTGCTCTGAAGCCTCTAAGTCGGGCATTTTTTCCTCAATTTTATCTAAAATAGTTTCTTTTACTTTTTCACATGCAGACAATGGGAATATCAGACTTAAAATTAAAACAGTACTTTTCATCTTATTTTTGATCATCATTCTTCGCCCCATTTAAGTTAATATATTCTTTATCTCACAATTTAACAAAATAATTAAGTTTAAATACCAACTCATAGTACAAATAGCAAAACCTATAAATTTAAATAATTTGTACTCCGTTACCCATCATTCACATTGCTAATATTCAATTATGCAGCTCTTGCATCCAAATACCAACAATATTATTGCCACCACGATCCTAAAAAAGTCACCACAAAAATCATGATGTTATCAGAATAATTATACTTATAGCCTATTTTAGTGACTTTCCCATAAGCCAATTCAAAGGCTTTTATTTTCTTGAGGTTGTTCTAGCATATACTCAGATAAAGACGCATAAATCTGCATGGGTTCTTGTGAATTTTTAAGCAATTCTTGACGTAAATTTGCCTCACTCAAACTCAATATTGTTGATTGATCACGATCAATAATCACTTGAAATAGTGTTGCTTCTTTTTCATTTTGTTATTCACTAGCATCAGTAATGAAGTTCTATATTTTTTCACTCATCGTTTGTTTCACTTGATTACATACAACCAATGGAAAAATCTAGGTTATCACTAAAAGGGTATTTTTATATTTCATTTTAAACACTGCTTTTTTAAATCATCATACTGTCTAAACCAATGAATCCAGAGCATCGAGATCATGCTATTCATTAAAATAATACGCTATTTTTAAGAAATACCGTATTTCATTCGTTTAAAATAACAAAAGGATGCCGAAGCATCCTTTTGTTATTTTAATATTTTAAATAATTACTCATCAGATTCATTTGGATCCGTTTCATCCATAATGGTTTCATCACCAATTAGCTTTTCGTTGTCAATTAATGCTTCACCATCAACTGAATCGATTGTTTCCGCTTGATGATTAGCATCGACATCGACAACGCTTTCATCAATCAAATCATCTTCAACCGCTTCAACCGCAACTACGCCAACTAAGACTTCGTCATTACCTAAACGGATTAGACGAACACCTTGTGCATTACGACCAGTATGTGCAATCTCAGAAGCGCGAGTACGAACTAAAGTACCGCCATCAGAAATCAACATCACTTCTTTCGTTACATCAATCGCAACTGCACCAACCAACTCACCATTACGTTCAGATGTTTTAATGGCAATAACACCTTTACCACCACGTTTTTTGGTCGGGAAATCATCTACAGATGTACGTTTACCATAACCATTCGCAGAAGCACACAATACTTCACCTGTTTCAGGGACCACAACAAGTGAAACAATACGACTGACAAAATTCGTATCTATAGAATCCTCATCGTCTGGTTCTACATCTGCTCCAACGTCTTCCTCAGCTTGAGCAGCAGCAAGTGTTACACGCATACCGCGAACACCTTTTGCACTACGCCCCATCACACGAGCATCAGTTTCAGAGAAGCGAATAGCTTTACCTTCATTTGAGAACAACATAATTTGCTGTTCACCATCTGTAATCGCAACACCAATCAAGGTATCTTCATCTTTCAACTCAATCGCACGTAAACCATTTGAACGAACATTACTAAACTGCTCTAATTCAACACGTTTTACTGTACCTGATGCTGTTGCCATAAAGACATAGAAGTTTTTACGAACATTTTCAACACGTTCAGCAAACTCAGCAACAAGATCATCTTGCACATCTGTTGTAGAAAGTTCTAAACCGATTTCTTTCAGTTGAATACGCAAAGCATCTGACAAGTCATCAGGGTTTTCGCCCAATTCTGCAAATGCAGCTTTTAACGGTTCGTAATGTGCATCAATAATTTCATTTTCACGAAGTTTTGCAACATTGGCACGAACAAATGTCCTAAATTCAGTTAAACGCTCTTTGAATTTTTTCGGTGCATCAATTACAGGAAGAATCGCTGTAATTGTTTCATCTGCATCTAATGGTAACAAGTTCACCATTGGACGACCTTTTGCACCACGAGATGCTTGAGGTACTTCAAATACGCGTAAACGGTACACCTTACCGACATTGGTAAAGCAAAGTACGGTCGCATGACTTGATGTTACAATCAAATGTTGAATGTAATCATCTTCTTTCATTGAAGTTGCAGATTTACCACGTCCACCACGGCGCTGTGCAGCGTAGTCTGACAATGGTTGAGTTTTCGCATACCCTGTTTTAGAAACGGTTAATACCATTTGCTCTTCAGGAATTAAATCTTCACGTGAAAAATCAATACGAGATTCAACAATAGACGTTTTACGCGCATCACCATACTGTTGTAAAATTAGCGCTAACTCTTCTTTAATCACAGCCATCAATAGATTGAAATCGTTCAAAATTGCAGTTAATTCTGCAATTTGACCCAAGATTTCAGTATATTCTGCATGTAATTTATCTTGTTCAAGACCCGTTAAACGGTGTAAGCGCAATTCAAGAATCGCAGCCACTTGCGTTGGCGATAAGCGATAAATGTCTCCTTCTAAACCAAATGGTTTTGATGGATCTTCACCTTCAATTTCATCAGGACGAATTGAAATTGAACCCGCTTTTTCAAGTAATGCAACAACACCACCACCTGCCCACTCACCTGCTTGTAAACGCTCACGCGCTTCGGCAGGATTTGCAGAAGTTTTAATAGTTTCAATAATTTCATCGATATTGGCAAGCGCAACTGTCAATCCTTCTAAGATATGACCACGTTCACGTGCTTTACGCAGTTCGTACATGGTACGACGTGTCACAACTTCTTGACGATGGCGAATAAATGCAGCAATGATATCTTTTAAATTCATTAACTTAGGCTGACCATTATCTAGACAAACCATGTTAATGCTGAATGAATTTTCAAGTTGCGTATTTTGGAATAAGTTATTAACGATGACTTCAGCGTTCTCACCACGCTTCAAATCAATCGCGATACGCATACCATCTTTATCTGACTCATCACGAAGTTCAGAAATACCTTCTAATTTCTTCTCTTTGACCAACTCTGCAATACGCTCAATGGTTCTTGCTTTATTGACCTGATACGGAATTTCCGTGAAAACAATCGTATTACGACTAGTTTTCGGATCTTCTTCAATATGGTATTTACCACGAATATGTAGACGACCTTTACCTGTACGGTAAGCATCTACAATACCCGATTTACCATAAATAATACCACCTGTAGGAAAATCTGGTCCTGAAATATGTTCCATCAAACCTTCAATGGAAATATTCGGGTTTTCAGCATATGCCAAACATGCATTGACCACTTCAGTCATGTTGTGTGGCGCCATGTTGGTCGCCATACCGACTGCAATACCTGTCACACCATTAATCAATAAGTTGGGAATACGCGTCGGCATTACCTGAGGAATACGCTCAGAGCCATCGTAGTTGTCTTCCCACTCAACGGTATCTTTTTCAAGATCAGCAAGCATTTCATGGGTCAGTTTACGCATACGAACTTCGGTATAACGCATTGCTGCCGCACTATCACCATCAACAGAACCGAAGTTACCTTGACCATCAACCAATTGATAACGCAGGCTAAAATCTTGCGCCATACGAACAATGGTTTCATAAACAGCAGAATCACCATGTGGGTGATATTTACCGATGACATCACCAACAACACGTGCAGATTTTTTGTAGGCTTTGTTGTAGTCGTTACCCAATTCGTGCATCGCAAAAAGTACACGACGATGAACGGGTTTTAAGCCATCTCTGACGTCTGGCAATGCACGAGAGACAATGACGCTCATGGCATAGTCGAGATATGAGCTTTTAAGTTCATCCTCAATGGCAATCGGTCTGATTTCCGATACGCTCATGCATACTCCTTATAACAGACAACGTTTTGTTGTCTGATTTATATCATCAATCTTGCAAAAACTTAGCTCAAATATTCTGAGTTAAAATCTAAAATACAGCCGTAAATTATAGCACAAAATCTGCCTGTTTTGTCTGTATTAATCCTGCCCAATACTGTTAATTTTCGATAATTTAATGACGACATTTCAGACATTTTTTAAATTTGTGAAGCAAGTCCGACTTCATTATTTTTCACCCAACACGCCAACAAAATTCGCCCCATATAAACATTTTTTTTTCGCACTCAAATAAAGCATCATTTGATAAAAAGCTACGGCTTAGTTCCTGCTGGAATCATTTTACAGTCTGTTTGTTCAGAAACATCTATACCCGCGCTAAAACACATCCATGCCGATTGATCACTATCTGTATCATAGTAAGGTTTTAAAAATATTTTGACCTCTGCATCATCCGTAAAACTACTTTCAAGCATGCCTGTTGAGTTAAACTAGGTCTGCCCATCATTGATAAAATGAACAATTAAGTCTGAATCAACCAAATCCTGATACTCGGTGGTTAACTGATCTGTAGTTTTATAATAGTGATCTGCCGCACTTGTTACCTCTTTCAGCTCATCCAATCTCCGAATAACCTGATACTCTAAAGACTCACTCGCAATCGTAGTAACTTGATCAATTGCCATATCTTCCACCGCTTCAGTAGGTACAGACGCTGTAAAAATATTTGCAATATGAGGCATCACGTTCTTTTTTACGATCTCTAAAGCAACTGGTCCAAACATAAAAATAACCAATAATATCCAAACGATTTTCCCACCTAACCCTTTAGATGGCTTTTTAACGTCGGATGATTGACGGGCTTTTTGTTGCCAATGACTGAGTAATTTTTCTGCTTTATCTTCTAGTTTTGTATTTTGATCAAAAATTGTATTGAGTAACGAAGATGATTGTTGATCATTTGGTTTTTGAGGTCTTGGCGTGCCTGTTCGCTGAGTGGTTTTATTTGATGATCGGCTTATCGATGAATTCTTATCTCGACTGAATGGCTTAGTTTGATCACGCCGAATAGATGATTGCACCTGAGTACTACTCATAAATGTATCAACAAATTTTTGGTGTTTTAATCGTGTTCCGCATATACCACATCGAACTGCTTCATTGATATTTTCAGCATTACACTTTTGGCATCTCATACTCATTCATCTTTTATTTGTTTTATAATCTATCTATAACATATAAACATTTCGACAGAATAAAAAATGCTCCTTAAAAGGAGCATTTTTTATTCAATACGAAAATCGAGAATTAGATTTTAGAAACCAATTCAGGAACTACAGTATTTAAATCACCAACTAACCAGTAGTCAGCTACAGCATTGATTGGTGCTTCTTCATCTTTGTTGATCGCAACGATCACTTTAGAATCTTTCATACCCGCCAAATGCTGAATCGCACCAGAAATACCCACAGCGATATATAAATCAGGAGCAACAATTTTACCTGTTTGACCGACTTGCATATCATTTGGAACGAAGCCAGCATCAACCGCAGCACGTGAAGCGCCTTGAGCAGCACCCAACTTGTCAGCCAATGGATCAAGTACAGTGTGATAATTTTCACCTGAACCCACACCACGACCACCAGAAACAACAATACGAGCCGCTGTCAATTCTGGACGCTCTGATTTTACAATTTCTTCAGAGATAAATTTAGAGATGCCTGCATCGCCAGTAGAAGCAATAGCTTCAACAGCAGCCGAACCACCTTCAGTAGCAACAGGATCAAATGCAGTACCACGAACAGTTGCAACAACAACTGATTCACCAGATTCTACAGTTGCAATTGCGTTACCTGCATAAATTGGACGTTTGAAAGTCTTTGGACCATCAACAGCAGTAATATCAGTAATCATGCTTACGTCTAAAAGTGCAGCAGCGCGAGGAAGAATATTCTTACCCGTTGTTGTAGAGGCAGCAAGGATGTGAGAATAACCCGCACCAAGAGAAGCGACTAATTTAGCAACGTTTTCAGCCAATTGATTTGCATAAGCAGCATCATCAGCAAGCAATACTTTGCTTACGCCTGCAACTTTAGCTGCTTGGTCAGCAACAGCTTGTGCGCCTGAACCTGCAACCAATACAGTGATATCACCACCGATTTTTTGCGCCGCAGCAACAACGTTTAAAGTTGCACCGTTTAGTGCTTTGTTGTCGTGCTCAGCGATAACTAAAATACTCATGATTTTTATCCTTCTGTATTAGATCACTTTCGCTTCATTTTTAAGTTTTTCAACAAGCTCATCTACAGACTTCACTTGTACGCCAGCTTTACGCTCTGCAGGTGGTTCAACTTTAACTGTTTTAAGTTTAGACGTTGAAGTTACACCATAATCTGCAGGAGATTTCGTTTCAAGTGGCTTTTTACGAGCTTTCATGATGTTAGGCAATGCAGCATAACGTGGCTCATTTAAACGTAAGTCAGTCGTAATGATCGCAGGTGTGTTTAATTCAACCGTTTGTAAACCACCATCAACTTCACGAGTCACTTGTACTTTATCGCCATTTACTGTCACTACAGAAGCAAATGTACCTTGACCTGCGCCAAGTAAAGCACCCAACATCTGACCCACTTGGTTAGAATCATCATCAATTGCTTGTTTACCAAGAAGAACCAATTGAGGCTGCTCAGCTTCAACAATTCCTTTCAGGATTTTAGCAATTTCTAAAGCACCAAGTTGGCTGTCATCAGCTTCAACCAAGATACCGCGATCTGCACCAAGCGCCATAGCAGAACGAATCTGTTCTTGCGCTTCTTTAGGACCAATAGAAACAACAACGATTTCCGAAACAGTTCCTTTTTCTTTTAAGCGAACCGCTTCTTCCACTGCGATTTCACAGAATGGGTTGATCGACATTTTTACGTTAGTTAGGTCAACACCACTATTGTCCGGTTTAACGCGAACTTTAACGTTGGCATCAACCACACGTTTTACAGCAACAAGAGCCTTCATGTATTCCTCGGCTGTTTTAGCAAATGTAAATGTTAAGAAGAGTCATCATAACCCTTCTTTTAAAATTTATTAGGTGTCCTATCTTGCAATGCGTTTGGCATTTCGGTCAAGTCACAATTGGAAAAAGAGCATTAAAATTTCCTAAAAAAGCTTGAACGTACCGTTCACACTTTTTATTAAGGGTTTTAGTCTGTTTTTTTCGTATGTGATTTATACATTTTTTATATATTGATAAATATCATAATTTATTAAAATCACACTGATATATCTAAACAATTACAACTTTATTTTAAATGCTTATTCAATTTAAATAACATAACAGTTTCTCAACAGTTTTTATGTCATTTTAGACAGCATCTCTATTTTACGAAGAAGCCTAATCAAATAAATCATCAAATTTTCCACAATAAAAGTGTAACAAAAAGCAAAAATTAAAAAATGGCGACCTTTTTAGTTACTCGTTCTTCAAAAAATCATTTTTCTCAATTTTTTAAATCACTTTTAACTTACGGTTAACCACACTGCTGCAACCGTCAATAAAGTCCCTGAACCACCATCAATCCATTTTTGTTTCTGCACGTCTAACGGCTTATTGCTAATTATTTTCCCTAAAATCAAACTCAATGCACAGTAAACCAATAAAATTAAGCCAATAAAAATGAAAGATAGAATCAAACCTTGTTGTACTGTATTACCTGATTGATTAATAAACTGCGGTAAAATCGCAAAATAAATCAGCATACCTTTAGGATTTAAAAGTGCGGTAAAGAATCCTTTGCGAATTGGATGTGCTGTCGTACTTTGCTCAATCTTTAAAGTTTTATTACTGAACACCGATTTAAACAAGTGAAAAGCCAAATACAATAAATAAGCAATGCCCAAATAACGAATCGCATCAAACAATACAGGAAACGATACAATAATCGCTGCAATCCCCAATGCTACCAAAATAGAATGTACCAAATAACCTGAGCAAACCCCTAATGTTGCCATCATGCCTGCTTTCGCATCTTTACCCATCACTTGTGACAGGATAAATAACATATCGGGTCCTGGTGTGAAAATTAACGGCAACACCGTCAAGGCAAAAAGTACGAATACAGTCATTTCAAGTTCCTTTCTGTATCTCTGAAGATAAAAAATAGTATCTTGTAAATGACTTAAAATAGGATTTCAAATATTCTATAATAATGATTATTTTTCGAATTATATTCTAATTTATGAAATTATATTCTAAATCTATTTCAGTAAAGCTTGATCGTATTGATAAAAATATCATTCGTACTTTACAAAATAATGGACGTATTCAAAATAATGATTTAGCCCGTGAAATTGGATTATCCCCATCATCCTGTCTACGTCGAGTTAAATTGCTTGAAGAAGCTGGCGTCATTCAAAATTACACAGCCGTGGTTGATCCGCTTAAAATTGGTTTTCAACTGATTTTGTTTTCACGCATTTGGCTAACAGGTCAAGATGCTGAAACGATTGACACCTTTATTGAGGCAATGAAAGGACTTCCACAGGTCATGGAATGCTACATTATTTTAGGTGAATCCGATGCGCTGCTCAAAGTGGTTGTCCCCGACCTTGAAAGTTATCGTAAATTTCAAACTGCACATTTAACTAAAAAGAATGGTATTACTAGTGTTAAAACCGATTTACCAAGCCAAATTATTAAACAAAGTTATCAGTTACCGCTGGATGACATTAAAGAGATTAAGCTGTAAGGTCTTAAAGATAAGAATATGATTCACAGAAGTATCTAAAATGGGGTTTGTCTAATGATTGAATTAATAAAATTACCATCAATACCAATTTCAACATTCACTAAACAACTGATTGAACTTGAAACTGAACGTCTGAAACTTCGAGCTTGGCAAGAGTCTGATTTACAGCCTTTTGCAGAACTAAATGCTGACAAAGATGTTATGCATTACTTCCCATCCGTGCTTACGCGTGAACAAAGTGATAATTTAGCAGATAAATTTCAGCATTTAATCTTAGATCATGGTTGGGGATTTTGGGCAGTTGAACTGAAAGCGACAGGACAATTTATTGGATTTACGGGTTTAAATATACAACCTGAACAATTTATTTTTTCACCTTGCGTAGAAATTGGTTGGCGATTTGCAAAACAATATTGGCATCAAGGCTATGCAACAGAAGCGGCTAAAGCCTGTTTAAAATTTGCTTTTGAAACATTACAACTCAAAGAAGTCGTTTCATTTACCGCAGTGCATAACACAGCTTCCGAACATGTGATGCAACGCTTAGGCATGCAAGCCATGTTCGAATTTAATCACCCTGCATTAACACAAGAAAGTCCACTCTCACGGCATATCTTATATAAGATCGTACAAAAATCACTTTAAATCATGTGAGCTTGGGTAGGCTTAGCTCACCTGGCTTTGTATAAAGTCACGATGGATATGACTTAAATGAATAAGATCTTGTTTTTCCAATTCAAAAATAGTCCAGATTTGTAGAAAATCCTCTTTTGCATCGACATGTAAAGATGGCTTATTGCTTAATTGCCATTGTTGATCTGAAATCCACAAATAAATTTGCTGTGTATCCGCATTGACCGCTTGCACACGTCCTTCTGTATTTACCCCAACCACTACCGCACCTTCAGGTAAACAATGCTCTACTTTCGGAATGCTGAGTTCAACAAAATGCTTAACCTGACGTAAGCCATAGCCTTTAAAAATTTCTTTTTGCACATCTGAGAGTTGTAGATATTTTTGCTCAAGCTCAGGAGTCATGGTGATACCTAGGAATATAAAAATACGTGTGAACTTTATAATATAAGCATAAAGTATGCCGACATTAACCGAGTAAAATTTATACCGCAGTCGTACTTAAAAAACAATTATCCAAAAGACGTATTCAAAGGTAAAAATGATCAATAGATTTCATAAAAAAGACTGTATGTGATTTACCCTTAATATCATCAACCATAAAAAGTTATATACAGATACAGAAAATTTATGCGTTATCACATTGAAAACATATATAAATAACCTTAATTTTTAGACTTACTTGCACGTGGATGTGCTCTATCATATACCTGAGCCAAATGATCAAAATCAATATGTGTATAAATTTGTGTCGTGGTCAAATTACTATGACCAAGCATTTCTTGTACTGCACGTAAATCACCACTATTCGATAGCATATGACTCGCAAAACAATGACGTAATAAATGTGGATGTAAATCGACATTTACCCCAGCTCGTTGCGCTTGTAGTTTGACTCGATTTTCAATTTGTCGTGGGGTAATGACATTACCGCGTTGAGTAATAAATACTGGATAATCTGCCTTAAAATCACCTTGCCAAATACGATAAATTTTCAACCATTCAATTAAACTTTCTCTCGCTTTACCACCAAAAGGTACAATACGAGTTTTATTTCCCTTCCCTGTTACACGTAGTAAGTGTCGACCAAAATCAATATCTCGAATAGTTAAACCTTGTATTTCCGCTAGACGCAGACCACTTGAGTACAATAGTTCAAGAATAGCTTTATCACGTAGCCACAACTGATGTTCAACGGGTTTTTCAGGTGCAACTTGATCTATAATTTGGTTGATCGTTTCAATATCTATCAGACCAGGCAAAGGACGGGGTTGCCGCTTTAGCTGTAAATCATGTGCAGGGTTAAAAGCCAAATAATTACCCTGCGTTGCCCACTTCATAAATTGACGAATAGAAGTCAAATGGCGCTGTAAGCTGCTTGTACTGAGCTGATTTTGCTCAACCTTATACGCCATATACTCACGTAAATCAGCTTTTTCAACATTATGTAATTCAAGTTTTTTGTTATAACAAAAGTCAATAAATCCTGATACATCTCGAAAGTAAGCATCTAAAGTATGTTCTGACTGATTTTGTATTTTGCGTTCATCTATCCACATAGAGAGCAATTGCATCGCACCATGTTGCACAAGCATTTCTCTAATCGCCTAAATATTTATTTATGAAAACAGTTTAGCAAAAAATCCTTTCTTTCTCTCTTGCTCTCGAATATAAAATGATTGTGTATCGCTTAAAAATAATGACTTAGACCTTCTTGCTTATGCTCATCAATAAATATCAAATCAACCGCTGTTTTCTTAACAAGTGTATTAAATGCCGTTTGTCCAACTTGAACATTTATTTTTTTTACGCTCTTTCTCTGTGAATAATGATGAAATCGTCAAACCAATGCCAGTTCAGGATCTCTTTTCACATATGTATTTGAGCCAAATATGCAACACTATTACTTCCTTTTGTTTTTAAAAGCTGATTAATAAATCACCATTTCAACTGGACAGGGTAAAGGCTGGCTCAGTAAAACTTGCGTATCTTCTGTAAATTCATATGCTTCAGGTTTCGGTCTAAAATATCCCTCTAATAATCCTTCCACCTTTTTAGGATAAAGCTCTTTACTGACGTTAGAGTCGGGATTTAACAGTAAATATGCACCCGTAGTCCTCTCGAAAAAATTTTCGTATGTAACCTTAAATAATTTCATTATGTTGAATGATTATTTTCTATATTCCGATGGAATTTATAATTATTTGACAATGATGCGCAATAAAATTTTATGCTAAGTTTAATTTTTTCCATTGTTGGTATTTTTGATCAATCACAACAGCCATTAAATCATAATTTTCCCACGTATCTTCAACGGCATAGGTATCACTTAATCCTTTTGAATGCACCAATGTTACATCGTAGTCGTTAAAATACTGATTACTCTCGTAATAATACTGTGTAAATGCAAATGCCTCTTCGTTTAAGTCATCTTCCCAGAATTTTTCATCACACATCGTGCTTAAAAAATCTCGACCTGTAATTATATGGTCACGAACTTGCTGTAATTCTTCTTCGCTTTCTTCTAGGTGCATTTCACCTTCTAAGTGATTATTGATAATCCATGCGAGATAAATACCAATATGTGTACCACCATTTTCATAAGGGAAACCCGCTGTTTCTGCAGATTCACCATGCCAATCTATACGATCTATTGCCATTTTAGTTTTACCTATTCTTCTTTATTATATCATCAACATTATATTAAAATCATTATGAATACATTCAATCAGTAATTTAAGCTTTGTTATGTAAAAGACCCTGAAATTAATTCAGGGTCTTTTAAACAGATTTTTAAAAATAATAGCCATTTAACTTTGAAATAAACGTAAATCGGTACGACCTTCATATACTGTTGCAGTCGGACCTGTCATCCACACGACACCGCCTTCTTCCCACTCAATTTGTAATGTACCGCCTGCAAGTTCAATTTTAACCGACTTTTCAAGTAAGCCACGGCGCATACCAGAAACAGCAGCAGCACAAGCACCTGTACCACATGCCATAGTTTCACCCACACCACGTTCAAATACACGTAAACGCGCATGCTTGCCGTCAATGATTTGCATAAAGCCAGCATTGACACGATGTGGAAAACGCTCATGTGACTCGACTTGTGGACCAATATTTGCCACATCAGCGGTGAGCACATCAGGAACGATTGTCACTGCATGTGGATTGCCCATATTAACCACATCAATGCTCAATTTTTCATTATTAAGCAAATCAATGTCATACAAAGCTTCAGGTTCTTCTGCAATAAATGGAATTTCCACAGGCAAAAACTTTGGATAGCCCATATTGACACGCACCCAACCATTTGCACCCAGTTCAGGCTCAACAATCCCTGCAGTCGTTTGTACCTTAAATTTAGTTTTATTGGTCAACTGGCGTTCATGCACAAAACGTGCAAAACAACGTACACCATTACCACATTGTTCAACTTCAGAGCCATCTGCATTAAAAATTCGATATTTAAAATCAACATTGGGTAAATCAGGTGGTTCAACAATCAAAAGCTGATCAAAACCAATGCCAAAATGACGGTCTGCCATACGTTGAATGGTCGTTTTATCGAGCATTAAACGCTGAGAAATCAGGTCAATCACTACAAAATCATTGCCCAAGCCGTGCATTTTTGTAAATTCAAATAACATTTTCATTTACTCCTGTGGCAATAAACATTCATTTGCCCACAATGATTCAATCGTTTCACGTTGACGAATCACATGTGCCTGATCACCATCGACCATCACTTCTGCTGCACGACCACGAGTATTGTAATTTGAACTCATCACAAAACCGTATGCACCTGCACCAAGTACAGCCAAATGATCATTTTCTTTCAGTGCTAGCTCACGCTCTTTACCAAGAAAATCACCTGTTTCACAAATTGCACCCACCAAATCCCACTCTTTCGCATCGACATCTGTACGTACTGTCACAGGCTGAATATCCATCCATGCCTGATATAAAGATGGGCGGATCAAGTCATTCATTGCAGCATCAATAATGGCAAAGTTACGGTGATTGGTCGGTTTTAACAAATCAACTTTAGTCACCAAAACACCTGCATTGGCAGAAATACTACGACCTGGCTCCATGTACACTTTCATCCCCAATTTTTCGAGCGCAGAACGCATCGCATTGGCATATTCAGCTACAGTTGGTGGCATTTCATCTTTATAGGTCACCCCTAAACCACCACCAATATCGATGTGTTTTAAGTTAATGCCCAATTTTTTTAATTGATCAATCATTGAGATAACGCGATCAAGCGCATCAACAAAAGGCTGTGTTTCTGTTAACTGTGAACCAATATGGCAATCAATACCCACCACATCTAAATTTGGCAATGACGCTGCATATTGATAAGTTTCGAAAACCACATCTGAAGGAATACCAAACTTGTTTTCTTTCAAACCTGTCGAAATATAAGGATGTGTTTTGGCATCAACATCAGGATTAACACGTAAAGAAATCGGGGCTTTTTTACCTAATTTTTCAGCCACTTTTTGAATACGATCAAGCTCGGCATAAGATTCGACATTGAAGCAAGCAATACCCACTTCAAGTGCTTTTTGGATATCAGCTTCTTGCTTGCCTAAACCTGAAAATACAATTTTAGAGGCATCACCGCCCGCAGCTAAAACACGCGCAAGCTCACCACCTGTAACAATGTCAAAACCTGAACCAAGTTTAGCGAGCACATTCAACACCGCAATATTTGAGTTCGACTTCACTGCAAAGCAAATTTGATGATCAATAAAACTGAATGCTTGATCCATATCTAAATAATGCTTTTCAAATGCTGCTTTTGAATAAACATAAAGCGGCGTCGAAAATTGCTGTGCAAGCTGTTCGAGTGAACATTGCTCTGCATGCAATACCCCATTAATGCGGGAAAAACTCATGAATGTATCCTTTCAATGAACGTTTAAATGTAGATTATTGAGCGATTGCTTCAGATGCAGCAGATGAATGTGTCGTTGCAACAGACTTTTGGCTTTGCTCTTTCATCTGTGTAGGCTGATCTGGATAAATCAAATATTTTGCACGTTTGTCGACATTTACATCATTCGCCAACTGTAAAGACCCTGTCTGACCACAAGCTGTCAAAAAAACACTCAGTGACAATAAGGCAATTTTGTGTGAATTTAATATAGTACGATACATCACTGTACCCAATAAAACGATTTTCTAAAGTATAGCCTGATCACTTGTACGATAAAAGCAAAAGCCCACGATTTACTCATAGGCTTTTCATATAAGTGAAATAGGTTAAGCTACTAAAATAGCAAGTTACGTGCTTATGTTGCCTGTATTTGCTTGAGAATTAGTTGATCTTTAATCTGATCATCTGTACTTAGTAGCAAAATTTTACTTAAAATCGGGCTCAGCATTTCATCATCTTCAAAAGGCAATAAAATGCTTTGTAGCGAGATATCCTCCAAACACTTTTCAGGCACAATACATAAATAATGATCATTCAGTGACATCCAAATATGCGCCCTGTACCTAAATGAATTTTGTATTCATGCAGTGTTCGTTCCTACAACGTAAATAAACGCTTGTTCTAAACGTCACTGTGTTGCAATTTTCAGTTTAGATACAATTAAATCGAACGTATGTCCGCGAGTGGCTATCAACTGACTATTCGAATATGGATGACCTACCTGATAATATTGAAGCATATCTTCAGGAAAACCATGCAAATCTAAGATAAATCCAAACCAATTGAACAACCCTGAATTAAGTAATCAACATTTCTCATCACTTCAGACAAAACTATTCCAGGTACTTTTCCTAAAGCTAATTTTCCATAGTCACTATAGAACTCAACATATTGAGTTTAATATATGCATATACCCCAGTATTAGTGAGCAATTCCAGATTGTATGGAAAATCTATATTTAAAATAGCATGAATCCCATTACAATAACGAGATGGCGCACTCACATTATCCTATCCATCTCAAAATACCGTGTGAAATAACATGGTCTTACCAAAAAGAATATTCCCATTGACATTGTTGAATAAAATAATGCTCAAAATCTTTGGCGTAAATATTTAAATTTTTACTCAATTCACTCACACGCTGCCATAAATCTTTTAATTCTCTAGACGTTTAAAACCTTTTCTGCTGTATCTGTTGACATTTTATCTGCAATGATCTGAAATTGGACAACAATACACTGTTCAAAAATCTGCTTCAGTGTTGTTATTTGATACTCAATTTCAAGTTTTAAATAATCCTAGATTTTCCCTGTACTCGTTTCTTTCTGAGTCGCAATGGTCGGCATATTTTTCTCTTTTAGTTTTTAAATTTATTTATATAAAAATAATATAATTAAAAAACAATATTTTCCAATATCAAACGACACACACTGTCGTAAAAATAAAAACTGCCGAATGTTCCCATTCGACAGTTTTTTATCATACAACTTCGATGCGATTATTTTTTCTTATAAAAAGTAAAATAACCAATTGCAAGGATAATCAACCAAATTGGGCTTACCATCAAAGATTTAAGTGTATCTGGTTCTAAAGCTAAAATACCAATCGTACCAACAAAGAATGCCATAACCACATAACATGTGATTGGACCACCTGGTAGTTTAAATACCGATTTTGCATGTAACTCTGGGCGTGTTTTGTAATACACCAAGTAGCTCCACAAAATGATAATCCACACCAAAATAAACAAGATGGTTGATAGTGTTGTCGCCAAAGTAAAGGCTTCAACGGTATTTGGTACAAAGTACTGTAATGCAGCCCCACCTAATAAACACACGCCTGAAAAGTACAATGCGTTTGCTGGTACAGCACGTTTATTTAAGCGACCAAATGCTTTCGGACCTTGCTCTTCACGTGACAAACCAAATAACATACGGCTTGTTGAGAATACACCACTGTTCATTGATGACATCACTGAAGATAACACCACCAAATTCATAATGATTGCAGCAGCAGCAATACCTGCTTGGCTAAACAAGTTTACAAATGGGCTGACTTTTGGATCAATAGCATTCCACGGTGTTACTGACATCACAATAATCAATGCCAATACATAGAAGAAAATGATACGAATTGGAATTGAATTTACCGCTTTTGGTAAATTCTTTTCAGGATCTTTGGTTTCCGCAGCCGTTGTACCGACGAGCTCAACACCTACGAATGCAAAAATTGCAATTTGGAAGCCTGCCAAGAAGCCTTCAAAACCTTTCGGGAAAAAACCTCCATGAGACCAAAGATTTGTAAATGAAGCGACTTGACCTGTTGCAGCAGATTCAAAACCTGTAAAGATCATCCAAAAACCGACTAAAATCAGTACGACAATGGCAATAATTTTAATCAGTGCAAACCAGAACTCGAGTTCACCAAACAATTTTACAGTGACTAAATTTAGCCCCATGATAAAAAAGATAGCGGCAACACTAATCAAAGCACCTTCAGTTGGACTAAAGGGTAGTCCGTTATTGAAAAACTGTAAGTAATAAATAATCGCCGATAAATCTGCGATACCAATCGTGATCCAACACAACCAGTAGGTCCATCCGACAAAATAACCTGCCCAAGGACCAATTAAGTCTGTAGAGAAATCGATAAATGATTTGTATTGTAAATTTGAAAGTAATAATTCACCAAGCGCACGCATGACGAAAAACACCATCAAACCAATGATCATGTAAATAAATAAAATTGAGGGTCCAGCTAAACTGATGGTCTTACCTGACCCCATAAATAACCCTGTACCAATCGCACCACCAATCGCGATTAACTGCAAGTGTCTATTTGAAAGACTTCTTGCTAACTCTCCACCTTCGGAAGCGTTGTAATTTCCATTTGACATTTTTTAATTCGACTAAAGCAAATAGTCTTCACAAATTAGCTGATTTTTTTCTAAAGTAAAAATTTTTTTTTGAACTGATTATTAATTATTACCACTTGTTTTTAAACAACGGTCAAATACACCAAACTACGACCACTACAACATTTAAGAAATATTAAAATAAAATAATAAAAATCATATATTAAAATTTATTATGATTTTAGCATTATAGAAAAATATTCGGACTTGTATCTCAATTAAATCTATGTCAAAAAAGAAAAAGATTGAAAAAAACAATATAGATCAGTCATAAAAATTAATTAAGGAGTAATCAATACCACGAAAAATAGAATAGTGCATCATCAAAATAACAAGGATGGCATAACAATTGCTCGCTTAATCAGGCTGTTATGTATAAAAATGGACAGATAAAAAGAAGGTACTATGCAAAATATTCAATCGATTATGGAAACACTCAGCGCTTGGGTCTGGGGACCTTATATGCTGATTTTACTGGTTGGAACAGGTGTATTTCTCACCTTTCGACTGATGTTTTTACAATTCCGCTTACTTCCTTTTGCCTTTAAGCAAGTCTTTGGTCGTCATGAAAAATCTAAAGATCATGAGGGTGATATTTCCCATTTTGGTGCACTTATGACTGCACTGTCAGCGACCATTGGGACAGGCAATATTGCTGGGGTCGCCACTGCATGCGTACTCGGTGGTCCTGGGGCAGTTTTCTGGATGTGGATGACCGCACTTGTAGGTATGGCAACCAAATACGGTGAAGCTGTGCTTGCAGTAAAGTATAGAACCACAAATGAAAATGGGCAAAAATCAGGCGGGCCTATGTACTATATTGAGCATGGTCTCAAGTGGAAATGGCTTGCTGTTTTATTTGCCCTATTTGGAACCATTGCTTCTTTTGGAATTGGTAGCTCAGTCCAATCCAACACTGTCGCACTCGCTGTACAAAACAGTATGGGCATTGAAACGTGGATTACAGGTGTTGTCATTACGGTATTTTCTGCATTGGTCATTTTAGGTGGTATTAAATCCATTGCAAAAGCTGCAACATTCATCGTTCCTATTATGGCAATTGGCTATGTATTAGGTGGTTTAGCCATTATTTTAACAAATTTAAATTTGGTAATTCCCGCACTCAAACTCATTTTTGTCGATGCTTTTACAGGTCAGGCTGTTGCTGGAGGTGCGATTGGGGCAGTGATTCGCTATGGTGTAGCACGAGGTGTCTTTTCAAATGAAGCTGGCATGGGTTCTGCGCCCATTGCTGCTGCAGCAGCTAAAACCGATCACCCTGTTCGTCAAGGTCTAGTCTCTATGACAGGGACATTTATTGACACGATTATTGTTTGTAGTATTACAGGCATTGTTCTTGTTATGGGATATATTGTTGCAGGTAATACATTTGGTACGGAAACAGGTGCAGTATTGACCACCCATATTTTTGATCGATTACTTCCTGGTGTCGGTGGTTGGGTTGTCACTTTTGGTATTATCTTCTTTGCCTATTCTACAATTTTAGGTTGGTGCTATTATGGGGAAAAATGCGCAACTTATTTATTAGGTGAAAAATTTGTTCTCATTTATCGCCTGATTTATATCGCTACAGTGTTTATCGGCACAGTCGCAACACTAGATTTAGTATGGCTCTTCGCAGATACATTTAATGGTCTGATGGCAATTCCAAACTTAATTGCACTCTTACTTCTGTCAACCGTTATTGTGAAAGAAACCAAAGACTTTTTGGATAAACGCAAATCAGGCGAATTGTACTAAGTATAATTTTCTTGATTTTAATTATTAAACAAAAATAGCATCGCATCAGGGCGACAAAAATAGTCGCTCTTTTCTTTAATCCACTTTTTATAGTCTCATTTTCTCATTAAAATCATCTTCTAAAATCACTAGTAAAATCATGTATAGTGATTGAGCTTTTTATGGATGATCTCAATTATGGCTAAAGTTAAATCTGTTTACCGTTGCGAACAATGTGGTGCTGACCATTCTAAATGGGCAGGTCAATGTTCAGAGTGTGGTGAATGGAATTCTTTAACCGAAGTTCGTATTGAGCCAACGGTCACACATCGTGCTAAACCTATGGGTGGCGGTTATACAGGACAAGCTGCCAATGTTACCTTGCTCAATCAAATTACCGTATCCAATGAAACACGTCTAGGCACGGGGATAAGTGAATTTGACCGTGTATTGGGTGGTGGTCTGGTCACAGGTTCTGTCGTACTGATTGGTGGTGATCCCGGTATTGGTAAATCGACCATTTTGTTACAAACTGCCACTTATATGGCAGCCGCAAATAGTTCAGCACTCTATGTAACAGGTGAAGAGTCTCTTTCTCAAGTGGCTTTACGCGCCAATCGACTTGATTTACCGACAGATCGACTACAAGTCATGGCAGAAACCTGCGTAGAACGTATTTGTGAAACTTTAGCTCAAATACGGCCTGCTGTTGCCATCCTTGATTCAATTCAAACGCTTTATACCGAAACCTTACAATCTGCGCCAGGTGGAGTTTCACAAATTCGTGAATCTGCCGCGCTACTCACACGTTTTGCGAAAAATAGTGGCACTGCACTATTTATTGTCGGTCATGTAACCAAAGAAGGTTCTCTTGCAGGTCCTCGTGTACTAGAACATATGGTCGATTGCGTTTTATATTTTGAAGGACAGTCTGATTCGCGCTACCGTATGATTCGTGCAGTCAAAAATCGTTTTGGTGCAGTCAATGAACTCGGTGTTTTTGGCATGACCGATAAAGGTCTAAAAGAAGTTGCCAATCCATCTGCAATTTTCCTTAGTCGCTATGATGAAGCCATTCCCGGTTCAATTGTAATGATTAGCCGAGAAGGCACACGCCCACTTTTAGTTGAGGTACAGGCATTAGTTGATGATGCTCATGGACAGCCTCGTCGTGTTGCACTTGGCTTAGAGCAAAACCGCTTAAATATGCTTCTTGCCGTCATGCATCGCCATGGCGGTGTTCAAACATCAGGACAAGACGTATATGTCAATGTCGTGGGTGGCTTAAAAATCACTGAAACAGGTTCAGATCTTGCGGTACTACTGGCTTGCGCTTCAAGTTTACGCTCCAAAGCGCTTCCTCAACATTTAGCGGTATTTGGTGAAGTCGGATTATCAGGTGAAATTCGTCCCGTACCTAACGGTCAAGAACGCTTAAAAGAAGCCATTAAACATGGTTTCAAATACATTATTGTCCCACGTGGTAATGCACCACAAAAAAACATTCCCGGTGTACAAATTATTGCAGTAGCTCGTTTACACGAAGCTTTGACAGAAGCAATGCAACTCAGTGATGAATCATAATTTTGACCACCAGTTATAAAAAATAATTTTAAAAGTACTTTTTGAGAATTCAGCGTTAAGAATATCCGCTGAATTCTCTTTTTAAAGATCAATTCATCTCATATGATAAACGCATTCAACTTCATAGCTATTTTTTAAATTTATATCTGACAACCTCATTATTCCTCTTTAAAAATATTCGTTATATTTGTGTGAATTTTAGTCCAAAAATCTAACACATCCATTGAAATTCATAGCAAAAGACTGCATAAAGAACATTGATACTTTTTGATTTATTAAAAATAGGAATTCTCAATGGAAGTTCGACAGCGTGGCTTGATGGCAGGTCTATTAATGGCAACTTTAGTGGTTGCTCCTTTAGCTGAAGCGAAACGTGCTGGTGGCGGTAAAAGTCATGGTATGAGCCGTTCTGCTGCTCCAAGTCAGTCATCTCAGCAAACCCGCCAAGCAACCCCTGCTCAACAACCGATGGCTCCTGCTACAGCACCACAGAAATCTGGTCCAGGTGTCGGTGGTATGGTTGCAGCTGGTGTTGCTGGTGCTGCAATTGGTGCGGTTGCTGCCAATGCAATGGCGGATGACAATGCTAATCCTGCAAAAACTGATGCGACTGCACAACAGCAAGCACAAGCAGCTCAACAGGAAGAAGAGAAAGGTGGAATCCCTAGTTGGATTTGGCTTCTTGTGATTGGTGGTGCTGCATTCTTCTTGTTCCGTAAATTCGGCGCAAAAAAAAAATTAGCAACCAATAACCCTTATGCACCAAACAATGCAGGTCCTACATCTGCACCGTTTGGTCAGAATAATGCAACACAACGTACTGCTTCAGGCACGAACACCAATATTTTTGGTCAAGCAGTCGGTGGCGGTGCGCCTGTTCAAGCACCTTTTGGTTCTGCATCTACTCAAAGTGGAAACCAGTTACCCGACGGTACTGAACCTGCTGCATTCTTACGTATTGCTCGTCAGCGTTTCAATCATATTCAGTCAATGAATACGGCAAGCAATATCACTGAAATTCAGCGTTATTTAACACCTGATCTTTACCAGTCGATGTATAACGACATTATGACGAACCAAGATCAAGATGTTGCTGAATTTTCAAACTTAAATGCAATGGTTGCAGACAGTGCAACTGACAATGGTCAATTCATTGTCAGCGTACGTTTTACTGGTACAGTCAGTGAAGACTTAAACAGTGCACCTGTCCCATTCTCTGAAATTTGGCATTTTGTGAAACCTACGGGTTCGACACAAGATTGGTTAGTTGCAGGCATTCAACAAGAAAGTTAATTTCTTATTGAAAGTGAACAAACAAAAAAACCAGTGCTTCGACACTGATTTTTTTGTTTTGAATAAAGATTAAGAACAATAATCTATTTGTTGATTTTCTATTAAAGACAATGCCGCTTTCCATGCAATTTGGATAATCGGTTCGGCAGCATCACTCTCAAACTGCTTCACTGTATATGCACAAACTTCCGCACTAGGATAGTGTAATGTAGAACTACTCATGGCTTTAATTTGCACCTGACAAGCTCGCTCTAAAAAGTAGATTTCATGGAATGCCCGAGCCACACTATCTCCTGTGGATAATAATCCATGATTACGCAAAATCATGCATCTATACTGCCCCATATCTGTAACTAAACGCTCACGCTCAGCCGTTGAAAATGCAATACCTTCGTACTCATGATAGGCAATATTGTTATAAAATTTGAGTGCATGTTGTGATAGTGGCAATAAACCCTGCTCCTGTGCTGAAACCGCAATTCCATCAGCAGTATGGGTATGAATGACACAGTGGATATTCTCGCGTGCATGATGTAAAGCTGAATGAATAACAAAACCAGCAACATTTACCATTTTACCTTGATCATATTCTTCAACAATTCTTCCTTCATGATCAATTTTAACCAAATCAGATGCTTTCATACGGTCAAAAGTCACACCATAACAATTTATTAAAAAATGTTCTGGTTCATTAGGTACACGTAAACTGATATGGGTATCAATTAAATCGGTCATTATATAATAGGCAATCAGTCGATACAGGGCTGCCAATTCACAACGTGCATTCCACTCAGCCTCCTTAATATGACTTGGTCTAGTCTGTTCAAGTCTATCCATTTTTAAAATCCTTTTTGAATCATTGCTTTAATGCTTATTTTCGTATTACAACAATACGTCTTATCACTTATAGCATGCTTTTTTTATATCACTTGTGATGCTCATGAAAATATCATTTTTTTAATCATAAAAAAAAGCCCTGAATTGTCAGAGCTTTTTATTTAAACATAACTCAAAATTAACGTTGCGGTAACGGAATGAACTGAGAGTTAGTTGGCTGAACCTTACGCTCACCCACTTTCACGGTTAGATCAAGTTGTTTACCATCACGAATGACCACAATTTTAATCTCAGAATTTGGTGCTTGAAGCGCAACATAATTAATTAAATGTGAAGTTGATGTAATGACTTCATCATTTACTTTAATTATATTATCACCCACTTTCAACCCTGCCATTGCTGCTGGCCCTGTCTTCAACACATCTGCAACGACTACACCTGCTTGACGCGGTTTCAACACATCATCTTGTTGCGGTGCCATCAGACTAATGCCTAACCATCCACGAACGACTCGACCATCTTTCAAAATCGAATTCATCACTTGTTGACAAATTTTTGCAGGAATCGCGAAACCAATGCCCAATGAACCACCGGATTGAGAAAAAATAGCCGTATTGACACCAATTAAATTTCCTGCAACATCAATCAGCGCGCCACCTGAGTTACCAGGATTAATCGCAGCATCCGTTTGAATAAAATCTTCGTAAGTATTAATTCCTAAATCTGAACGACCTGTCGCAGAAATAATCCCTTGTGTCACCGTTTGCCCTACACCAAATGGGTTACCAATCGCTAAAACAACATCACCGACTTCATTACCACTGAGTTTAAAAGGTAAAACGGGTAATTTATCAAGCTCAATTTTAATTACAGCAATATCGGTATCGGGATCTGTACCAATCACTTTCGCAACTGCACGGCGACCATCTTGTAATGCAACAACAATTTGATCAGCCTGCGCAATCACATGATTATTTGTCAAAATATAACCATCTGGGCGCACAATCACGCCTGAACCCAAACTATTCTCACTATCACCCTGATTTTCTTCAGGTATTTGATTACCAAAAAATTCACGGAATGCAGGATCATTAAGTAAAGGATGTTTTTGTTTTACTTTTTGTGTCGTAAAAATATTGACCACAGCAGGTGCTGCTACTTTTACCGCAGCATTATATGAAACCACCCCACCTGTACGGGTCGTATCGACCAACGGTTCAACTTTTTCCGCAGGCATTTTTACACCATCAGCTGAAATGGGTGCTTTTGGCTGATGGAACTTCTGCCAACCGATAAAGCTAGCAATCACAATCACAAGTAATACCCAAGGTAACCAAGTAAATGAACGGCGCACTGTATTATCCTCGAATTTTTTTTAATATATTGATGAATCTAACATTTTCATTATTGTAATCAAATTTTAGTCCAATACCTAAATTTCATTTTAAAGATTTGTTCAGCTTTAGTTACAATTCAAAATATGCTTTGATGTCTGTATATTTTTTTGTTCTATTTTAGGTTTGATATGACAACACTTCAGGACATTATTCAGTGGTGTGATCACACCCTCAAAGCAGCAGAATTCAAAGATTACGCACCAAACGGCTTACAAATTGAAGGTAAGACCGAAGTACGTAAAATTTTATGCGCGGTGACTGCATCCCAAGATGCGATTGATGCAGCAATTGCCCAAAATGCTGACCTGTTACTTGTACATCATGGCTTTTTTTGGAAAGGTGAAGCCTACCCTATTACAGGCATGCGTGGTAAACGGATTAAATCACTCATTCAAAATGATATTTCTTTGGTCGGCTACCATCTTCCTTTAGATAGTCACCCAACTTTAGGAAATAATGCTGCCATTGCAGATATTTTAGAGTTAGACAATATTGGACCTTTAGATCCTAGTGAGCGTCATCCTATTGGCAATATTGGCTATTTAAAAAATGCCATCTCACCTGAAGGCTTCAAAAACTTAGTCACTGAAAAATTAGGTTTTAATGCGATTCACTTACCTGCAGAAAAATCACTCATTCAAAAAGTTGGTTTCTGTACAGGTGGTGCACAAGATTTTATTGCTCAAGCAGCAAAAATGAACTGTGACGCCTATATTTCAGGTGAAGTTTCAGAGCGCACTTTCTATGAAGCCAAAGAATTAAATGTGCATTATTATGCCTGTGGGCACCATGCAACTGAACGCTATGGTGTGCAACGACTCGCCAAAGCTATTTCAGAACAGTTTAATATTGAGTATAGTTATTTCGAATTGAACAATCCGATTTAATATTTTGGGTTATTTTCATCGATCTGATTTTGGCATTTTTCTTTATTCGTATAAATTCAGACATTATTGTGTATTGTTATTTGTCGCAATGCACATTTATTCTTAGAATCTATTACAATAAAGCCACTTAATGTCAAAACCCAGCAAAAAGCAAGGAATTGAAAACATGACAACGATTACTTTACCAGCACTTCCATATGGTTACGAAGATCTTGCACCGCACATCAGCAAAGAAACTTTAGAATTTCACCATGACAAACACCACAACACTTATGTTGTAAACCTAAACAACCTGATCAAAGGCACTGACCTTGAAGGTAAAACTTTAGAAGAAATCATCGTTGCTGTTGCAGGCGATGCTTCTAAAGCAGGTGTGTTCAACAATGCTGCTCAAGTATGGAACCACACGTTCTATTGGAACTGTATGGCTAAAAATGGTGGCGGCGCAGCGACTGGTGCTTTAGCGACTAAAATTGATGAAGCTTTCGGTTCTTATGAAAAATTTGCTGAAGAATTTGCTGCCGCTGCAACAACTCAATTCGGTTCAGGTTGGGCTTGGTTAGTTGCTGATAAAGCAAATGGTGACCTTTCTATTCTTAAAACTGCAAATGCAGATACTCCACTTGCTCATGGCAAAGTTGCAGTATTAACAATTGACGTTTGGGAACATGCTTATTACATCGATTTCCGTAATGCACGTCCTGTTTACATCAAAACTTTCCTTGAAAGCCTTGTAAACTGGGATTATGCAAACGCTAAATATGCAGGTCTTGCTGCTGGTGTTGAAAAATAAGAATTAAAATTTTAATTCTTTAAAAAATCGTCCTTTTGGGCGATTTTTTTATATTGAATGATGCATCTGTACTCAATAAATAAAACCCTGTTTAAAATGGATTAAACAATAGAGTTGTTTTTCCTATTCCGTGAAAAACACCTATGTAAAAATTTATAATTTTTACAATCCATACTTCTTTATGACTGCAATATAAGATCAAAATATAAAAATTGTTGAAAAAACTTAAGCACTGACAATGCAAAATGTTGAAATATAATCAAATCATTCACCCAAATGAGTTTAAAAACTTCAAAAATAATCAATATATAAGCAAAAACTTCGAATCTGAACAATAAAAAAACACTTAACCTTTTTTTCTTGTCATTTTGCTTGACCACTTTCCATTTCATCCATAGAATGCGCATCAGATTCTCCAATAGCTCAGTCGGTAGAGCGACGGACTGTTAATCCGCAGGTCCCTGGTTCGAGCCCAGGTTGGAGAGCCATCTATTCTTCCATAGCTCAGTCGGTAGAGCGACGGACTGTTAATCCGCAGGTCCCTGGTTCGAACCCAGGTGGAAGAGCCAGATTCTAAAAAGCCCACTCATTATGAAGTGGGCTTTTTTATGCATATATTTTCTAAAATAGCTCTTCAATAATTCCAAATCACATAAAGATAATACTGTAGCCTCCTCTTAAAATAAAAGGCAATCCATTTACCTTTAATCATACAAGCATAATGTTCAATCAAACTTAATAATGCTTATTTTTAAAACATTTAAATAAAAAATATAGCTTTTTATGACTTTCTTCCTTGACCGATTCGCATTTGCCACATAGAATGCGCATCAGATTCTCCAATAGCTCAGTCGGTAGAGCGACGGACTGTTAATCCGCAGGTCCCTGGTTCGAGCCCAGGTTGGAGAGCCAAATTCTAAAAACCCACTCAATTGAGTGGGTTTTTCTTATTCAACTGATTTTTTCATTCTCATGCCTGACACATCACAGTTAGTCTTTTTTTTCATTGGTTGCTGTGCAACTTTGGCACTCTTGTTTATTCTTTTTGGACAGCGTTTTTTTCATTCTCAAGATTATTATGCTCGCAGAGTGATTACTCCATTTGAACAAAAAATGTTTCTCCGTTTAAATGAAGCTTTTCCACAACACCACATTCTTGCACAAGTCGCCTTTAGCGCACTGATCACCAGCCAACAATATAAACTACGAGCGAAATTCAATCGTAAAGTGACTGATTTTGTGATTTTAGATATGCAAATGCAGGTGATCGCAATTATTGAACTTGATGATCCTTCCCACATTGGCAAGGAGAAGGAAGATGCAAGTCGAGATAAGATGTTAACTCAGGCAGGTTACAAGGTTTCTCGTTATACCGAAATCCCAAGTATTCGAACATTAAAAAAAGATATTATTCACTAAAAATAAAAGCACTTAATGTGCCACTACAGTTGAAACATGTTCAGCCGTTTCTTGAGCTTCACGCTCTGCAATTCTCTGAGCTTGTTCCAATCGAATTTGATCATATTCACGTTTATTTTCTGCATCATTTTTTGCCGCAAAAAAAACAATCGCCAAAATTACGATCGGAATCATGACTGCTAAGGTTCCAAACAGAATAATACGGGATTTTTTTTGGGAATCATTTTGCATCATTACAGTCCTACAATTTCATGCACAACAAACTACTCGATTTATTGTAATGACACAATCCTTGGCAAGGATTTTCCTAGTAAGACTATGTATGATCATCTCTTACAATTTAAAGTCATCTAAACATAGAAATCGTAAATCGACATAGCCACCACGCTCTAAATTTTGTAGAATAAGCCCTCTCTTTCCTATGGTGCTGATCATGACCGCTTGGACTGCTCACGTTACTGTTGCAACCGTTGTCGAAAAAGACGGAAAATTCCTGTTTGTAGAAGAACATGGCGAAGGTGTAACGCATACTGTGTTCAATCAACCTGCAGGTCATGTCGAAGCAGGTGAATCTATTATTCAAGCGGCAATTCGTGAAACCATGGAAGAAACAGGTCATGCGGTCGATGTCGATGCCTTACTTGGCATTTATACTTATACACCCCCTATGTTTCCTGACCGTACTTATTATAGATTTTGCTTTTTAGCGCATGTACTTGAATATTTCCCTGAAGCTGAACTTGATACAGGCATTGTCGGCCCAAAGTGGATGACACTCGATGAATTACTCGAAACCGCTCGCGCACGTAGCCCCTTAGTGATTAAAGCTGTACAAGATGCGCTTTCTGGGCAAAAATACCCACTTTCGCTCATCTATGAGCACCAAAACTCTCCTTTCATTTCAAATTTGGATGCCTAATCCTATGCAACAACGTGTCATCGTCGGTATGTCGGGTGGTGTAGATTCATCTGTTTCTGCTGCACTTTTACTTCAACAAGGATATCAAGTTGAAGGGCTTTTCATGAAAAACTGGGAAGAAGATGATGGTACGGAATATTGCACCGCTATGGATGACCTTGCCGATGCGCAAGCCGTCTGCGATAAAATTGGCATCAAACTACATACAGCAAACTTTGCAATGGAATATTGGGATCGTGTGTTTGAGCATTTTCTAGCAGAATATGCTGCAGGTCGCACGCCAAATCCTGACATTTTATGTAATAAAGAAATTAAATTTCGTGCCTTTTTAGATCACGCCGTAAACTTAGGTGCAGACTTTATTGCTACAGGTCATTACTGTCGTCGTAGCGCAACAAAAACCAATTCTAAAGGCGATCAATATGCACCTTTACTACGTGGTGTAGATAATAACAAAGACCAAACTTACTTTTTACATGCTGTACATGGCCGTGAAATTAATAAGACATTATTCCCTGTTGGTGAAATTGAAAAGCCTCAAGTACGCAAAATTGCAGAAGAACTAGGTCTAGCAACTGCAAAGAAAAAAGACTCTACAGGTATTTGTTTTATTGGTGAACGCCGTTTTAATGACTTTTTAAAACAATACCTTCCGGCACAACCAGGTAAAATCGTACTTGATGATGGGAAAGTGGTTGGTGATCATCACGGCTTAATGTACTATACGCTCGGTCAGCGTGGCGGCATTGGTATTGGTGGACTAAAAGGTACTGAAGAAGGTGCTTGGTTTGTTCTACATAAAGATATTGAAAATAATCGCCTCGTGATTGGTCAAGGCCACGAACATCCGCTCATGCAAAGCACTATGCTGTGGTCGGAAACGATTGACTGGGTTGCAGGTGAACAAGCAATTCCTGAAACAGGTTTCCGCTGTACTGCAAAAACTCGTTATCGCCAAGCCGATCAAACCTGTACATTGTTTAAAGATAGCAATACATCCAATGGAGTACGTGTTGAGTTTGATGAACCGCAACGTGCTGTTACTCCAGGTCAAAGCGTTGTATTCTATACAGATGAAGTGTGTTTAGGTGGTGGTGTTATTCATCATACCAATGCACCAAAACCTGATTTTATTGACTAACATCATGATCATTAATGTGTAAAGGAATTAGGCATGGTTGAGTTGCCCTTTCAACAGCCTCAAACACTCAACCAACGTCAAAATAGAGCTTTGGCGTTGGCTGCCGTTTTTCAGGCAACACAGTTAACGCATATGACAGCCCTATCTGGTCGCCAAAACGTGGGGGACAGTAGCAACTTTTATTTTGAACAATTGATAAAAGCTAGCCTTAATATTCGTTCAAGTAAAACTGCATCATGCCAAACACTCAATTTTTTTACCCAATTGGCCGATATCTCACTTGGTCTAAAAACATTAGAAAGTAGTATTAGTCAGCCGTTCAATACCTCACCAAAATCAAAATTGCCTAAACTATCCGCTGCAAAACTACCCATGTCCTATGCCATGTCGCTTTTGGCATTGGAAAAGAAGGTCTATAGCAACCCTAAATATGTCGAAATTATTGAGCAGTCTCAGCAAAAAATACTGCGACAACTGTCTTTTTTCGACAATAATTATATGCACCCCAGTATTATTGCCAACTTAGCGCAAACCTATGTAGAAACAGCAGGACAAATTAATCCTCGCATTATGGTTCGCGGCAATGCTGAGGCATTTAAAGATTCATCCCATACCAACCGTATTCGTGCTTCGCTCTTTACAGGCTTACAGATGGCGCACTTGTGGCGACAGCTCGGTGGTAGTTCGTGGAATATGATTTTCAGTAAACGTAAGTTACTTCAAGATATTCAGGATCTCGCTCGTTTACAGTATCAGGTGGTTTAACTGATGTGTAACACGCTTTTTTGTTTTACGTTTAATTCCAGCCTTTAAGGAATCGTTATGAACGCTTTAACCGCACTTTCTCCATTAGATGGACGCTACGCTAGCAAATGTGATGCTCTTCGTCCTTTCCTCTCTGAGTTTGGCTTAATCCATGCTCGTGTGACCGTTGAAGTACGTTGGTTGCAAGCGCTTGCAAATCGTCCTGAAATCACTGAAGTTCCACCATTTTCTACTGTAACCAATACAGCTTTAGATGCGATTTTGACTGATTTCTCCGAAGCCGATGCCAATCGCATTAAAGACATTGAACGTACAACGAACCACGATGTAAAAGCGGTTGAATATTTCCTGAAAGCAAAAATTGCACACATTGATGAGCTTAAAAATGCAGGTGAATTCATTCACTTTGCGTGTACATCTGAAGATATCAACAATTTGTCTCATGCATTAATGCTCAAAAGCGGTCGTGAAGTCCTTGTTGAATCTATGCAACAAATCGTTGATGCGATTGCAACTCTTGCTGAAACACATGCAGAACAACCTATGTTGTCACGTACACATGGTCAAACTGCAAGCCCAACAACTTTGGGTAAAGAAATGGCGAACGTGGCTTACCGCCTTGCACGTCAAATCAAACAATTCAAACAAGTTGAATTGTTAGGTAAAATTAATGGTGCTGTAGGTAACTATAACGCTCACTACTCTGCTTACCCTGAAATTAACTGGCCTGCACATTCGCAAGCTTTTGTTGAATCTTTAGGTTTAGATTTCAACCCGTACACCACACAAATTGAACCACACGATTACATCGCTGAAATGTTCGATGCATTACGCCGTTTCAATACAATCTTAATCGATTTTAACCGTGATGTTTGGGGTTATATCTCTCTAGGTTTCTTCAAACAACGTTTGAAAGATGGCGAAGTAGGCTCTTCAACGATGCCACACAAAGTAAACCCGATTGACTTTGAAAACTCTGAAGGAAACTTAGGTCTTGCCAATGCTGTCCTTGCTCATCTTGGCGAAAAATTGCCAATTTCTCGCTGGCAGCGTGATCTGACTGACTCAACTGTTCTTCGTAACATGGGTGTTGGTTTAGCACAAAGCTTAATCGCTTTTGAAGCATGCTTAAAAGGGATTGGTAAACTTGAGCTCAATGCAACACGCATTAATGAAGATTTAGACAATGCACAAGAAGTATTGGCTGAACCAATTCAAACCGTTATGCGTCGTTACAATGTTGAAAAACCATACGAAAAATTAAAGGCGTTGACTCGTGGTCAAGCAATGACGCGTGACATGATGGTTGATTTTGTCAATGGTAACGAACTTGAAGCTGTACCAGTAGCAGACCGTGCACGTTTAGCCGAAATGACACCTGCAACTTATACAGGTAATGCCGCTGAGCAAGCAAAACAAGTTAAAGATTTAATTTCAAAAATCTAAAAACTTACAAACATCATTCTTAAAAAACGAAGCTTCGGCTTCGTTTTTTATTCTATTCTGTTTAAACTAGCATGGACTAAACGTAAGAAAACAATAACATGCTCCATACAACAATCTATCACAGCTTCACTCAAAAACACTGGTTCACTTTAACTATACTTTTTATTGCAATCATACTTGCCAGCATCCATCCATTAGAATTTTCATCTTATCTATTGCATCAAGTCGGTACGGCTTTCATGTTGATTGTACTGATTCTCTGTCAAAAGAAAATTGGACTGAGTTTCTCTACATTCCTCCTTTATATATGCTTTTTACTTGTGCATGTTTTAGCGGCACATTATCTCTATTCTTATGTCCCCTATAATGATTGGATGATTCAATATCTACATTTTGACCTGAACAACGCCATGGGTTGGGATCGTAATATGTTCGATCGTTTAGTACATTTTTTTTATGGTCTATTATTATATCCATTTTTTTATCGACTATTTCAAGTTTGGTTACCCAGTCTAAGTCCCAAAATATGGTTTATTCTGGTGATTCAATTTGTCATGGCAAGCAGTTTATTATATGAATGGATTGAATGGTGGATTGCTATTGGCTTATCTCCCGAAGAAGCCGAAAACTACAATGGCCAACAAGGTGATATTTGGGATGCACACAAAGATATGTTCCTTGCAACGATTGGTGCCATATTTGCGGGACTATTTTTAAGTAAAAAGTGATCCATACCAAGCATGACAACGTAACGCAATTACATTAACATTGCACCCACTAAAATAATATTGAGAATCATTTACAATGTCATATTCACAACATCCTGAGCAACATTTTATCCATCGTACAGGATGGTTACGTGCCTCAGTCTTAGGGGCAAATGATGGCATTATTTCGGTAACAAGCCTTGTTATGGGAATGGCTGCCAGTGGTGCATCTACACACACATTGCTAATTACCTGTATTGCAGGCTTAATTTCAGGTGCAACCTCTATGGCTGCGGGTGAGTATATTTCTGTCAAATCACAAGCTGACATTGAGGAAGCCGATTTAAAATTTGAAGCTCAAGAGTTAGATCGCAATCCGCATTTAGAACTTAAAGAACTGACACAAATTTATATTCATCGCGGACTCTCACCTGAATTAGCACATGAAGTCGCAGTTCAATTGACGGCTAAAGATGCACTTGCAGCCCATGCTCGAGATGAAATTGGTATTGTTGATGCCACATCTGCAAAACCAATTCAAGCGGCACTGTATTCTGCCCTATCGTTTTCAATGGGTGCATTATTTCCAACATTATCCATTTTATTTACGCCTGAGCAATATATTGAATCATCAGTAATCATTGTTGGTGTGATTTCTCTTGCCTTACTTGGTGCATTATCGAGTTATTATGCAGGAACATCGTTATGGAAAGGCAGTTTACGTGTCACGATGTGGGGTATTTTAGCCATGGCTTTTTCAAGTTGGATTGGATCGTTGTTCCAAGTTACACCGCTTTAATACACTACGCCTTTTAAATAAAGACAGTAAAGCCCAGCACTTTCTGATTATTTGAGGCAAACAATATAAGCTCACCGATAAGGTATATTTAAAATACATTTTTTAAATAAATAACCAACATAATTTGCATATTACTAAAGGCTTGGGCAAAGTAATCCGATCAATAACAGGAGCAAGCGCATGTCTTTCGCCCAACAACTCGGCATTAAACACCCGATTTTACTCGCACCAATGGCAGGCGTTTCAACTCCGGAGTTAGCCGCCGAAGTATCCAATCAAGGGGGACTTGGTTCACTCGGCTTAGGCGCAAATTTTGTTGAATCTGCACGTAAACAAATTTTAGACACGCAAGTCCTAACCGACCATCCCTTTCAAGTTAATTTTTTCTGCCATGAATCTGTTGAATCTAGTGCTGAATCACAGCAACTTTGGATTGATTACATTCGTCCTGTATTTGAAAAATACAATAGCCCTGCACCGACGGAATTAAAATGTATTTATCCAAGTTTTAAAGATAATGATGACTTTCTCAATTTAGTTTTAGAAACCAAACCCAAAGCTGTGAGTTTTCATTTTGGCATTCCACATCCACATCAAATTACCAAACTCAAAGAAGCAGGTATATTAACTTTAGTATCTGCAACCAATCTTGCTGAGGCTCGTGCCATTGAAAAGGCAGGCATCGATATCATTATTGCTCAAGGTATTGAAGCAGGAGGACATCGTGGTATTTTCAATCCTACTTTTGATGCAGCGATTACAACTGCAGATTTAGTTCGATTGATCACTCAAAATTGCACTCTGCCCGTAGTTGCAGCGGGTGGTATTATGAATGGACAACAAATCAAATACATGCTGAACTTGGGTGCAAGTGCTGTGCAACTTGGGACAGCATTCGTCCAATGTAAAACTTCAAGTGCCAACTCTACTTATCGTCAAGCCTTACTGAATCAACCGATTACTCAAGTGACTGCAAGTATTTCAGGTCGTCCTGCACGCGGCATTATCAACCATTGGCAAATGGAAATTGATTTACCTGAACGTCCTAAAACTGCACCTTATCCTTATGCTTATGATCTTGCTAAACAGTTGAATGCTTTGGCTATAAAAAATGGCGATGTTGGTTATGGCGCTTTTTGGGCAGGTAGTAATGTCGCTCAAATTCGTGAACTTGAAGCAAGAGATTTAATTAATCAATTGATTTTAGAAATGAATCAAATATAAAGCATATTTGATGTAGTTATGCCTGATTAGAATTGGCTTTGGCACTCTCTTGTTCTACAAGCATATAAACCAAATCCAATTCTGGACATTCATAACCCATTGCTGTCATAGCAGCTGTAACCTGTCCACGATGATGCGTACCATGATTGAAAACATGCAATAAAGTTGGCATAAATGGTAACGTTAACTGTTCACCATTTACTCGGGTATAGCTTAAATTTCCGTGTAAACGTTCATGATCGAGTGTTTCAATAAAGGGAAGCCACTGATAAGACTTTAATCGTAATTGCTCTAAACTCTTATTTCGGTCTGCTTCAATAATATTATTGAGTTTTAAGCTTGGTGATATTCCCTGTGCAAATCGCGAATACCATAAATAATGTTCACCGAGTAATAAGTGATTCAAAGTTCCAAATATACTCTTAAAATGAAGCCCTACATCTTTATAAAAATCATCATCAGATACACTTTCTAAATTTTGACATAGCCGCTGAGTTGCCCAAATATTGTATTGCGCCATGAGCAATAAACTGTCTAAATCCATCTATTTTCCCTAACAAATTCTCACACTAAACTGATTCAACCATACGACAAAGGCAACTTTAATTTCTCTATATTTCAACTTATTTAGTATCGAGTAAATTCACTTGCTCAACTTGAACATCGCTCATAATGTTTCCTTCCGAAAGTAAATGATTGAAATACGCTTCAACCACTTTAGCCTGATCAGCAGTATTTTCAACCTTATACATACTTTGACGAAATTCATTACTCGAACGTAAGCCTTTGGTGTACCAAGCAATATGTTTACGTGCAATACGGCAACCTGAATATTCACCATAAAACTGATATAGCTCAGATAAATGCCCTAAAAGTACATCTTTGACTTCTTGAATTTCAGGCGTTGCTAAATGCTCACCTGTTTGTAAATAATGGGCAATTTCACGAAAAATCCACGGACGACCTTGCGCAGCACGTCCAATCATGACTGCATCCGCACCGGTATAATCCAATACATACTTGGCTTTTTCAGGGCTATCAATATCACCATTGGCGATGACGGGAATCGATAGCATGCTTTTAACGTCTTTAATCAAGCTATAACGTGCTGTATTTAAATACATATCTTCACGTGTACGACCATGCAAAGCAAGTGCTGCAATGCCTGCTTCTTCAGCACGTTTTGCAACGCGCATGATATTTTCATTACCATTCAAATAACCCAAACGTGTCTTTAAGGTTACAGGGACATCAACCGCTGCAACAACTGTATCTAAAATACGCGCAACCAAATCTTCATCTTTGAGTAATGCCGAACCTGCAAGCTTGCTACAGACTTTTTTAGCAGGACAACCCATATTAATATCGACAATTTGTGCGCCATTCGCCACTTGATAACGTGCTGCTTCAGCTAATTCTTGAGGCTCAGAACCTGCAATCTGTGCAGAAATAGGCGCAAGTTCGCCATCAAAATTTGCACGATACAAACTTTTTTTACTCATTCGTAAAGTTTGATCTGATGTCATCATTTCACTGACCGCATGCCCTGCACCAAAGTACTTACAAAGTGTTCTAAAAGGGCGATCTGTCACACCCGCCATCGGAGCAACGATTAAATTATTTGACAGTTGATACGGACCGATATACATATATATTCATACATTTTTTGACGATCATAGTATACTGCAACCTTGTTTCTGACTCACCCTTTTCTGGATGCGTTTTCATCATTATGAAAAAATCTGTACATCGTAATTTATTCGTTCGTAGCAGTGCTTTGCTTGCACTGACAATCAGCATTGCTGGCTGTGGTAATGGTTCATGGTGGTCTAATGATGACGAGCCAAAACTAGAAAGTGATCAAATCAGAAAACTCATTCCCTCTCGGGTTAATGATCGCTCGTCTTGGGCAAAAGATATTTACGCAATTACTGAAGAGTTAAAAATTCCACGCAACAAAGAGAATATCTGTTCAATTATTGCTGTCGTCGATCAAGAGTCGAACTTTATTGCCAATCCTAATGTTCCCGGTCTAGGTGCAAAAGCGGTTAAAGAAGTCAGTAGTCGTTTACAAGAAAAATTTGAAGATAAATTAGGTACGACCATTGGTGCACCATTGGCAGGCTATTTTCAGGATGTCTTAAAAAATCAACCATCACCTGAAAATAATTATTTAAAGCAAATGAGCAAAGTCAAAAATGAAAAAGAGCTCGATGTATTATATCGAGAAATTTTTGCTTATATGTCAAAGCATTATCACGTAAGTGCATTAACAGGTGCTGCCAAATTGGTTGGGCAGGATTTTGCCGAAAAATTAAATCCAATTACGACTCTGGGTTCAATGCAAGTCCATATCAACTACGCCAAAGATAATAAGCGTAGCAGTATGAATATCAATGAATTGCGTGATGATTTATATACTCAATACGGCGGTTTATACTACGGGATTCATCGTTTAATGATGTATCCTGCAAATTATGACAAACCAATTTATCGTTTTGCAGACTATAACTCAGGTATGTATTCAAGTCGCAATGCAGCATTTCAAAAAATGATAGAAAAATCATCCGGTATCGATTTAGATCTTGATGGTGATTTGCTGTCCTATGATAAAAATGGCAATCCACGCGCCGCAACAACAACCACTGAAAAAGCCCTGCTCAATCTATTTGTACAAAATAATGTTTTAATTACGCCACGTCAGTTACGTAATGATTTAGAAAAAGAGAAAGAAAAAGGCTTTGAAAAAACACAGACTTATGCTGCTGTTTCTAAAATTTATACTGAAAAAACTCAAAAAGATCCTATTTATGCCATTATGCCTGAAGTCGTTATTTCAGGCCCTAAACTGAGCCGTGACTACAATACCAATTGGTATGCAAGCCGGGTCAATGGACGATATGACACATGCATGCAACGGGCAAAAAGAATATAAATCTCGCATTATTTGATTTTGATGGAACCCTGTGTAAAAAAGACAGTTTCACAGGATTCATTTTCTATGCTTTATCTAAAAGACATATTGTGAAGCAAGGTCTTAAAATACTACCTTGGATTCAAGCGTATTATTTAAATATTTATCCTGCCAACTCAATGCGCATAAAACTTTTTAATGCCATGTTTAAAGATGCTAAAGCTTCTGAAATACAAGATATTGCTGAGGAATATGCACATCAGTTGATGGGACAATTAGATGTCAAAATCTATCAACAATTATTAGATCACCAAGAACAAGGGGATGATGTTGTTCTCGTTTCCGCCTCTATTGATATTTATTTAGAAATTATTTGTCATCTTTTAAATATAAATTTGATTTGCACAGGTACTAAAATCATTAATGGGAAATATTCAGGTGACTATTCCACACCCGATTGCAGTTGCGAACAAAAAAAAATACGCATTTTAGAACGATATAATCTTGATCAATATCAAAAAATTTATGCCTATGGTAATAGTGAAGAAGATTTAGATATGCTTAGCCTTGCCGATTTCAAATATATGGTCGGAGAAGATCGAGTTTTACCCCAAATAGCGAAGGAAGAATTTAACTAACAATATTTATTTATGTCTATATTTTTAAAAATATATAGTATAAAAAACCCCACCAAAGCGAGGTTTCTATAACAGCTCACCAAGAATAATCAAAATGATTCATATAATTAAAAAATCAATAGATTGCCATATGATTACGATGAATCATTTCAAGTGAACGAGCTTCACCTAGCACTTGATGCACTTTATCTGATGATAAACCTTTAACAATTTCTGCAGAACGAGAACTAAAATTCACACGCCCAACTGCAATCCGATTACCTGCAATATCAACGCATTCTACTACATCACCACGTTCAAAATGCCCTTCTACAGCTTTTACACCCACAGGCAATAAACTACGGTGATTTTCTTTAATCGCTTTTACAGCTCCGTCATCAATAACCAAACGCCCTGCTGTTTGCAAATGTGCTGCAAGCCATTGTTGATGTGCTGTGACGCGGTCATCATCGGTTATAAAGAACGTACCGAGCAATTCACCTGACATTAAACGTGAAAGTACATTGTCACTTTCACCACTTGCAATGAGCGTTGGACAACCTGACTTTGCTGCCAAACGTGCAGCACGAACTTTGGTCAGCATACCACCACGACCAAACTTACCGCCGCCGCCCGCCATATCAAACAGTGTTTCATCCATCGCACGAACCGTTGAAAACAATTTCGCATTGGGATTTGAACGTGGATCTGAGTCAAACATACCCTGCTGATCGGTCAAAATAATTAACAAATCGGCATGGACTTGACCTGCAACCATCGCAGCTAAAGTATCGTTATCTCCAAAGCGAATTTCATCTGTGGAAACAGTGTCATTTTCATTGATAACAGGAATCACACGCCAATCAATTAAATTTTGTAATGCATCACACGAATTTAAGTAACGGCGACGATCTGCTAGATCATCGTGAGTCAATAAAACCTGGGCCGTTTGAATAGCATGTTGCTCTAACACACTTGACCACGTATGAATCAAGCCCATTTGCCCAATAGCCGCACAAGCCTGAAGACTTGGTAGATCGGTGGGTCGGTTGTCAAGCTTCATACGAACCATACCTTCAGCAACCGCACCTGAAGACACCAAAATAATTTCATGTCCTACACGATGTAAATCGGCAATTTGTTTTGCCCAATGCGAAATTGCATTGAGATCCAAACCCTTGCCATTTGCTGTAAGTAATGCAGATCCGATTTTCACAACAATGCGTTTTAACGCACCAAGCTGACGTTGCCCATCCACCACTTCTACCATTTTGCCCTCAGTTATCCTTTTCCAAAGCCTTCACCTTTAAGAGTATTGACCTGAAAATTAACGTACGTAAAACACTTCCATATCGCCGTCATCACCATCATCGTCTTCATCTTCGTCGTCTTCACCTAAAATACCTTCTAGGCGTTGTTGACGGCGCATCAAACGATATGCTTCTTTCGCTGCAAGTGTTTGTTCACGTGTTTCAGCTTCAAGCTGATCACGGAATGCTTTCACTTTTGCTGCATATTCAGGATCTTCAGCTTCTAACTCATGTTGTTCTTCAATCTGATCCATCAAGTAATACACAACATCTTTTGTTCCTTCAAAGGTTAAGCCTGAAGTTTTAAAAACAGGTCCTTCCCATTTGAGTTCATCCAAAATGTGCTGACACCATTCGTCACGTGTATCATCTGCGAGTTGATCGACTTTATTCAAAACTAAAACAATCGGCAACTGTGCCAAAGTTGGAGAGAATTTTTCCAATTCTGCCATAATTGCTTTTGCGTTATATGCTGGATCAGAGCCATCAATTGGCTGAACATCGACAATATGCAAAAGAATACGTGTACGTGCCAAATGTTTTAAGAAGCGAATACCTAAGCCTGCACCATCCGATGCACCCTCGATAAGCCCTGGAATATCTGCCATCACAAATGAACGATGACTATCAGCATCGACCACACCTAAGTTTGGCACCATCGTCGTAAATGGATAATCTGCAACTTTCGGTTTTGCTGCCGATACCGCACGAATAAATGTTGATTTACCCGCATTTGGCATACCTAATAGACCAACATCTGCAAGTACTTTCAATTCAAGACGAATTTCACGGAATTCGCCTTTGATACCATGTGTACATTTACGTGGTGAACGGTTAGTTGATGATTTGAAATGGGTATTTCCCAAACCACCATCACCACCTGCCGCAACCATTACACTCTGACCACTTTCCACCAAATCGCCGATAATATCGCCCGATTCTGTATCTACAATTGTTGTTCCCACTGGAACAAGTAACACTGTGTTGTCACCACCACGACCAGCACAGTTTGCACCGCGACCATTTTTAGCACGTTCTGCGCGGAATTTACGGGTATAACGAAAATCGACTAGGGTGCTCGTGTTCTCATCTGCTTGAACATAAACGCTACCACCACGGCCACCATCGCCACCATCAGGTCCACCGAATGGTACAAATTTTTCACGGCGAAAACTAGCTACGCCATTGCCACCGTCGCCAGCCTCTACGGTAATGACTGCTTCATCAACAAAGCGCATGTTGCCAATCCTCTAAAATCTTTAAAACCGCATATTCTGCCATATTTTGAAAAATTTCTCGATAAGTATTATTCAACACAACATGAATTTCGCTTAACTTTTTGAATAAATACCTAAGATCGCCCTTCAATTTGTTAAATTAGATATAATTTGATTATTTTCCAAACTACAATTAAACTCATGGGCAAATAAAGTAGCAAATTTTAAAATCGAATTTTTTGATTTTTTCTCATATACTTTTTGAATTTTTCAAAAGCAATATAATCGTTTATTTAGGAAATATATTCTATTGTCTATTGTCCAAATTAGTGCTGCGCTCGGACCTGCAGAATGTGAACTCGCTGTAAAGCTCACCCTACAAGAAATATTAAAAGACGCTAAAAAACATCAAATATCCTTCGATATTTTAGAAGAAAACAGTACTAAATATGGATATTCTTCTGTTCTTTTTAAACTTGAAGGCACATCTCCCGAAAAATCTACGCTTTGGCTCAATACTTGGCTTGGTACGATTCAATGGACATTTCAAAGTAAAATTCGACCTAATCATAAACGTAAAAATTGGTTCGTTGGCATAACTGAATTTGTGCAACCTAAACAACTTCCTCAAGATGATGCTATTGTTTTTCAGGCTTGTCGAGCATCAGGTGCTGGTGGTCAACATGTCAATACGACAGATTCTGCTATACATGCAATTCATGTTGCAACAGGTATCAGCGTAAAAGTCATGTCTGAGCGTAGCCAACATGCCAATAAAAAAATAGCTAAAGAACTCTTGGCCATGAAAATACAACAACAATTAGATGCGCAACATGAATCACAAAAAAATAAGCAGCATCAACAACATGCACTTATAGAAAGAGGCAGTGCAATTCGTCAATTTAAGTATTAGCTATATTCACATAAAAAATAAAGGTAGATGATCACCGAGTGGCAAGCACTTATCATATCTACCTATATGAAAATTAACAATTTTGAATAATTAAAAACAAATATTTAATCTTAAAATAACATTATCACTTCAATTAAATTTTTCTGTAGCTTTCTCATTTCAATGCATTTTTATTTTCTAAAATTTCAGGCAGACTTCTTTCAACCCAAGTAATTAAATAATTTAATTTTTCCGCAGCTTGTGCACCTAAAATTGTCAATTGGTACTCAACTTTTGGCGGAACAACAGGATAAACAGTTCTCAAAATAAAACCATCTTTTTCTAAAAACTTAAGTGTTTGTGCAAGCATTTTCTCACTAATACCTTCAATACGTTGCCTTAGCTCACTAAAACGATGCACCCCATCACTTAAGCAACGTAAAACTAACACCGACCATTTATGAGTCAAATGCTCTAAAATTTCACGAGAAGGACATTCTGTCGACAAAACTTGACCCAACACTGTACTTGAAGCATATGTACTCATCAATTATCTCCTAAAGGTAATAAACTTACTTTTCGGTACGTACTTACAATTTGTAAGTTATCAGATTAATATTTCCTCATCAAGTTTCTTTTATGCACACAAAGTACAGAGGTCAAAATAATGAAAATTGCAATTACAGGTGCAACAGGACAGCTCGGTGAACTCATCATTCAAGCTTTGTTAACTCATATACCTGCGGACAATATTGTCGCTTTGGTACGCAATAAAACCAAAGCTCTTAAGCTTAAACAACAAAATATTGAATTACGCCATTTCGATTATGACTCACCTGAAACTTTAGCTCCTGCACTTATAGGAATTGATAAATTATTACTGATTTCTGCCAATGAAATTGGTCGACGTACAGCACAGCATCAAGCCGTGATTGAAGCCGCGAAAAATGCAAAAGTACCTTATATTGCCTACACAAGTTTACTTCGAGCGAATACTTCATCTTTAGGCTTAGCACAAGAACATCGTGAAACTGAAGCCCTCATTCAAGCAAGTGGTTTAACCTATACATTTTTGCGTAATAATTGGTATAGCGAAAACTATATTGCAGGTGTAGTTCAAAATGCAGCATCAGGGCAATTATTCAGTGCTGCGAAAGATGGAAAAATTAGCTCTGCATCTCGTACTGATTATGCTGAAGCTGCTGCAATTGTTTTAGCATCCACAAATCATGACAATAAAACCTATGAACTTGCAGGTTCCGAAAATTTCACTAAACTTGATTTAGCTAAATTTATTGAAAAGGCTTCAGGAAAAAAAGTATCACGTATTGAACTGAGTGCTTCAGATTTAACTCATGGACTTCAACAGGCAGGCTTACCTGAAACACTTATTTCAGTCATTGTTGATGCTGACATACAGACAGTTGAAGGTGCAATGTATAGTGAAAGTAAAGACCTTGAACAATTAATTGGTCACAAACCTATAACGATACAATCCCAAATAGAGGCATTATTTACAGTCGATTAAAACCATAATTTGCATTAATTTTAAATCTTTATTTTTGTATTTAATGATGTCGTAAATCTAAAATTTATAATAAAAAAGAGCTTCAATAGAAGCTCTTTTTTATACATCTTACAAATTATGCATTGGTTTCAGCAGGAACTTTAGGATAGCTTACGCCGCCCATTTGTTCAGCAATACGCAATACTTGACAGCTATAACCTACTTCATTGTCATACCAAACATACGCAGTTAAACGGTTACCCGTAGCTATTGTTGCTTGAGCATCAAATACGCCTGCTGTACGTGAACCAATAAAGTCAGAAGATACAACTTCAGTTGAATTTGTATAACCAATTTGACCTTGAAGGCTAGAGCTAATTGAGATTTGGCGAATATATTCATTCACTTCTTCACGATCAACTTCTTTATCTAACGTTAAGTTCAAAATCGCCAAAGAAACGTTCGGTGTAGGTACACGTACAGAGTTACCTGTCAATTTACCTTGAAGCGCTGGAAGTGCTTTCGCAACTGCTTTTGCTGCACCTGTTTCTGTAATCACCATGTTCAATGTTGCCGCACGGCCACGACGATCCGCTTTATGATAGTTATCAATCAAGTTTTGGTCATTTGTAAATGAGTGTACAGTTTCAACGTGACCATTTAACACTGTATATTTATCATGTAAAACTTTTAGTGTTGGTGTGATCGCATTTGTTGTACAGCTTGCAGCAGAGATGATTTTATCTTCATCAAGAATGTCAGTTTGGTTCACACCAAATACAACGTTCTTCATATCACCTTTACCAGGTGCAGTTAAAATCACACGAGCAGCACCAGGGCAAGCCAAATGCTGAGCAAGACCTTCGGCATCACGCCATTTACCTGTATTATCAATTACAAGTGCATTTTCAAGACCATAAGCTGTGTAATCTACTTCAGCAGGACTAGATGCATAAATCACTTTAATGAAGTTACCATTGGCAATGATTGCTTCATTTGCTTCATCAACAGAAATTGTGCCTGCAAAAGGACCATGAATTGAATCACGGCGTAACAATGAAGCACGTTTCTCTAAATCACCATCTGATGATTTACGTACAACAATTGCTTTCAAGTTTAAACCACGACCAAGACCCGACTGACCAATGATTAAACGTGCAAGAATACGACCAATACGACCAAAACCATAAAGAACAACATCTTTAGGTTCAACTTGTGCAGGACGACCCTCTAAAGATTGAACAGCTTGAGCAATAAATGCATCTATGTCGCCGCCTCTTTCTTTAAATTCAACAGCAAGTTTACCTAAATCAACTTCAGCAGAACCAATTGTTTCTAATTTTGCTAAAGCTTCCAAAATAGGAAAAGTATGGATAACAGAAAGCTCAACATCCATCATACGTGTACGACGGTGTGCTTTAAGAATTTGAATTACTGAACGGTTTACTAAAGAACGACCGTAAACAGAAGTCACAATATTTTTTTCACGGTACAATTGACCGATTAATGCGATCATACGCTCCGCGATTTCTTCACGGTTTTTCCAACGACCTTGATGCTCAGTATGTAGGGCGATGATAGTGTCTTTGCTCACAGATGCGTCCTCTATTTATGTAGATCTAAACTTAATTTCAAAACCCCACAATTGTACTAGAATTCAACTAAAGTTGATATCTAAACGGTTCATCTTTTTTATTCACCAATAAAATATTTGCCATTCAATTAAAGCTTAATATATGATTTAAAATATTATTAAAAAAATAGCCCAAATTTTCCGTCATATAAAAACAATCGTTGTTTTAACAGAAAATGAGCAATCATCATTTTTAAAAAACTCTCAAAACGAACACTTTACTTTTGTTAGTAAAAACCATAGGTTATTGTAAATTGTTATGACAGTATAAAAATCTTTCTTATCACAAAAATAACTCGAATATTAAGTTTTCAAGTAATGCTTTCACAAAAATCATTTACTTTGTTACCGAAGAAAATCTAACGTCATAACGCATAATTGATGCATTAAATGCTTCAAAATCAAAATCACCCAAGTTTTCAGGTATTTTCATCAACACAGGTAAACGAGTAAGTCCATTATCCCCATTTGGAAAAGCATAATGACGTTCAAACTCATTCATTGAAGTTAAGCTTTCAAACTCAATAAATACGCTATATCTAAGTAAACTTTTTGGTACAGCAATAATATCAAGATAGGCTTGTTTTTTCATACGCATAGCTGCCGCTTCAGCCTGAATTAAATCTTTTTCAACTTTTTCACCTTTAATAATACGTTTTAAAAACGAACCCTTGGTCATGGTTTGTTCTTCTAATAAATGTCCCATATAGGTTTTTAAATCACAGAAATCCTGCATATGAAATTCAAGTAAATCTTGGATTTTACGCACAGGTTGCTGTGAGCGCTCATTCATTTTTGCCCATTCGGTACCATACATGGGAATAAAAATTTCATCTTTACGTTTTTCAAGTAATTTTAAATACGCCATAATTCGATATTCAAGCAACTGAATATCGGTGTTAAAAAACAAAGATGGCTGTTCTTTAAAATCACGATAATGTCCCAAAATTTCAGACAAAATCCGATGTACACTCATAAATAAATATTCGAACTCTTCAATATGCGATAAATCACTTTTCACGGCATTCCGAAGAGGTAAAAATATATAACTCATGATCATATTTTCAATATTTTTCAGGTAATCATTCACGATTCCTTCGCTATTTTTAGTATTCAAACCCAATGGCTCCATTAAGTATGGAACCAATTTTTTATCTACAAAATGTTCAAAATCAGCGACAATTTCAAGCACGTCTTTATGTACTTGATGCTGAATGGTAATCATCTTTTGTAAATAATTTGATACTTCTTCTGCATAAGTTCCCTCTTTAATTCGGCTCAGTTCAACAACTACACTATTTAAGTAAATCTGCTGATGCCCCTCATACTCCATTTGCTCTTCAATTAGAAAACGGCGTATCGAATACGGATTATGGCCAAAATGCTGAATTGGTGCGATTAAAAAAATAAATTCTGATGTTTGCACAATATCAAATTTACGAAAATCTTGTTCTTTTAAAAGGAAATATTTAAAAAATGGATGTTGCATCATTTGAGAATATTTTGGCAACAAAGGTTTAAACCAATAGCCTAACAATTGTTGTTTAATATAGACCTCAATAATAAAACACTTAATTTGTTCAGCCGTTAACTGACGAATACCTTTGGGTGGAACAAGTTTCAACTTACGAATAATATTGGCAACATCTTGTAAAAAAACACGGCGAATCAATAATTTTTCGCGTTGTAAAGTAAGGTCATCATTTACAGGAATCAAATCAATTTGTTGTAATGCATTTTCTAAATAATCGGCAATCTGCAAACTGTCTGTAGTTTTTTTCAACCATTCAGTCGAGTGCGTAAGTTTTGCAGCAATTGAACGCATACGTTCATTTGAAAAACTGTGTTTTAAAATATGCAATGAGTTACTGATCTTATACTCAAAACTATTTGTAACACGATTCCACTGAATTTCTTTAGGTTTTAAAATTTGACGATCAATTTCTTCTCGAACATCAATTTCTTCATGTTCTAAAATTTCAGACACGATTTCTTTCCAATTCAAATCAGTGCTTGGCTCTAATTGCAATAATGTTGCTCGGATTTGATAAGGAATCATGACTGTGTTCATTTTAGCACCATCTTATTGCTTCTAATTTAGCAAACACTATTTCATTTTATTGTGACCAATTTAACATTTTTATAAATTATCATTCAACAATTATCTTTTAAGGAAGTATAAATCAACCATTTAATGCCATAAATGGCTGTTTTTTGTCACTCAATTCGCTCATTATACTTTTCAACATTCCTTTTTAAATTCTGAGTTTTACGTTGCTGTATATACATATGACGAATACCTTCGATCACAAGTACAATCACTGCCATCCAAATTGGGATATATGTCAGCCATTCATCAGGCCCAATACTTTCCCCTAAAACCAACGATGCACCTGCAAGTAATACTGGTTCTAAGTAACTCAGCAAGCCAAATAAAACCATAGGTAAATAACGACTTGCGAGAATATAGCTACCCAAACCAATAGCACTGAGTAAGCCTAACCCTGCAATGACCAATAATAAAATTGGAGCCCCTATTACTTGTGTTATGGACTCACCACTTGCTTGAATAAAGTAAATTGCCACAGGAATGCAAAGCAATATATCCCACCAAAAGCCGCCCAAGTTATCGGTCTGGATTTTTTTACGAATCATGAAATACAAACAATATCCTACGGCAACTGAAACCGTTTCCCACGCAATACTACCTAGACGCCAAAATTCATGCCCAACACCAAAAATAGCAAGCGCCACTGCTATTTTTTGTAAAATGGATAATTTTTCTTTATAGACAAAACGTCCCGTCAAAACCAATGCTAAAGGTAAAAGGAAATAGCCCAAAGAGACCTGTAATCCACGACCATTCATCGGCCCCCACAAAAACAACCACAATTGGAAACAGGTGAGAAAAGAGGTAAGTAAGAAAACAAAAATGAGAAACGGATTTTTTAGTAATCGCTGCCCAATAGATCTTACATGTGCAAAATCACCACTAAACAACATAAACAAAGTCAAAAATGGTAAAGTCGAAACAATACGCCAACCAAAGGTTTGCTGACCATCAAAATCACCCAATAAACGGGTGTAAAAATATAAAATACCAAATGTGATTGAAGCCAATACAGATAATGCGATTCCTTTATACATTTCTGCACACCATCACAAAAAAAAGAATGGTTATTTCCACATTAATTAAGTTAAAAGTCAACCTTTCACAATACAACGTTATTACAACATCAATACCGCTATGGATGACTCTGCTTTGTATAAATTACATCATCAAGTTGATAGCCCAAAGAACTCGCATATTTTAAATATTCACCGATTAAATGCGGATTCGGTTTTGGATCTCTAGACAGCACCCATAAATATTTGCGATGTGGTTCACCAACCAAAGCCATTTGATAGCTTTTGTCTATTTTTAAAATCCAATAATCCCCTCGCCCTACAGGTAACCATCGAATAGCTTCAGGAATAAAACTCACTCTAAGTTTACTGTTATAAGGCTGATTAATGACAAAAGCCTCACCTATAGAGCGCTTTTCTTGGGCTTCACCATCTTCACAACGATTGTCGACCACGATATTACCATTTTCATTTAAGGTATAACGTGCGGTGACATTTCCTACACAATCTCTTTGAAAATAGAGCGGTTTTCTTGCAACTTCATACCAAAGCCCTAAATATTTATCAAGTTCAACATGTGAAACTACAGGTAGTTTTTTGTCCTCTGCATATGTCACATGACTAAATAAGAACAACAGACCAAATAGAGAAATGACAAATCCCCATCGGCTCTGTTGATTTTGGTCATTCACTTTTCTTATCAACATTCGTTACCAAGACCGAAAAATTGGCTTTATTTCAATTTAAGATAACGATATTCACATCGAATAAGTGTAGATAAATGTATCTATTCAAATAATCTTGATTATTGAATCAACATTGCCTTCATGCGTAAAATTTCATCACGTAAACGTGCTGCTTGTTCAAACTGAAGTTCTTTCGATGCTTTGAGCATTTCTTTTTCAAGTTTGCTCATGTGTTTTGCCAACAGTTTTGGATCAGACAACAAATGCTGCTCATCTGCTGTCACACTTCGATTTTTTTGCAGCGCAGACTCATCAAGTTGCTCATCTTCAAACACCTCACCTGTATCAATCGACTTGGTCATTTGACGTACTGTACTACGTGGTGTAATACCATGCTCAGCATTAAATTCCATTTGTTTTTGTCGACGACGTTCTGTTTCATCAATGGCTTTTTGCATAGAGTCAGTAATACGATCAGCATATAGAATTGCTTTACCTTTCACATTACGTGCTGCTCGACCAATGGTCTGAATCAGTGAGCGTTCTGAGCGTAAAAATCCTTCTTTATCGGCATCTAAAATAGCCACAAGCGATACTTCAGGCATATCTAAGCCTTCACGTAAAAGGTTAATCCCCACAAGTACATCATAAATACCTGTACGTAAATCATGAATAATTTTTACACGTTCAACGGTATCAATATCGGAATGTAAATAGGCAACTTTCACGCCATATTCTTTTAAATATGAGGTTAAATCTTCCGCCATACGCTTAGTCAATGTGGTGACAAGGACACGTTCATCTAATTCTTTACGAATATTGATTTCGGATAGAACATCGTCAACTTGGGTTAAAACAGGACGTACTTCTAAAATCGGATCGAGCAAACCTGTTGGACGTACCACCTGCTCTGCGACTTGTTCTGACTTTTCCAATTCGTATTTGGCAGGTGTTGCGCTGACATAGACGGTGGTTGGAATAATGCGTTCCCATTCTTCAAACTGCATGGGACGATTGTCGAGCGCACTTGGCAAACGGAAGCCATAATTTACGAGGTTCTCTTTACGTGAACGGTCACCTTTATACATTGCGCCAATTTGCGGAACAGTCACATGCGATTCATCAATAATTAGCAACGCATCATCAGGTAAATAGTCAAATAATGTCGGTGGTGCTTCTCCCGCAGGACGTCCTGATAAATGGCGGGAATAGTTTTCAATACCATTGGTATAACCCAACTGTTGCATCATTTCTAAATCATAACGTGTGCGTTGTTCAATACGTTGTGCTTCAAGCAATTTATCATGTGCTTTAAAAAAGCCTAGACGCTCTTTAAGCTCCTCACGAATCGTACCAATCGCACGTTCTAAATTATCTTTAGGTGTTACATAATGGCTTTTTGGATAAATCGTCACGCGTGGTACTTTGCGAACCATCTTCCCTGTCAATGGATCGAACCATCGAATGGAATCCACTTCATCATCAAACAACTCAATACGAATGGCATGTTGATCCGATTCCGCAGGAAAAATATCAATAATTTCCCCACGAATTCGATATGTACCGCGTAAAAACTCAAGTTCATTACGGGTATATTGCATTTCAACCAAACGACGAATAATGTCATCACGACTAATACGATCGCCCTGTACAATATGCAACAGCATATTCATATATGCATTCGGGTCGCCTAAACCATAAATTGCTGAAACCGATGCGACAATAATAGCATCACGGCGTTCAAGTAAAGTCCGAGTCGCTGATAGACGCATCTGATCAATATGGTCATTAATCGCTGAATCTTTTTCGATGAACGTATCGGAAGATGGCACATAGGCTTCGGGTTGATAGTAATCATAATAACTAACGAAGTATTCAACCGCATTATTCGGGAAAAATGCTTTAAATTCGCCATAAAGCTGTGCAGCAAGGGTTTTATTATGTGCCATAACAATGGTTGGGCGTTGTAATTGTGAAATCACATTCGCCATAGTGTAGGTTTTACCCGACCCTGTCACCCCAAGCAAAAGTTGATCATGAAAACCTTTATTGACGCCGTCAACAAGTTTTGCAATCGCCTGTGGCTGATCACCCGCAGGTTCATAATTGGTCACAAGTTCAAATGGCTGATGGTCATTCACAATTAATTCCCCGATGGCATAAAAATATAGAGCGCATTTTAGTGAATCCATAAAATACAGCTTAATCACATTATTGGGGTCTATGATTAATAATCAAGTATTTTCCACTTGACCCTGCCCGATTTCAACTGCAACATGAAAGCTAGATCAATCTATTGTGTGAGCTGCCATGACATATCACTATCATGATGAAACCATTATAAAAAATTTACCTGATGATACCATTTTTGTTTTTGGTAGTAACATGGCTGGAACACATCAAGGTGGTGCAGCAAAAACAGCACTTTTACATTTTGGTGCAACTAAAGGTGTAGGACGAGGTTGGGCTGGGCAAAGCTTTGCGATTCCAACGATGAATGAACATTTACAGCAAATGCCACTCTCTCAAATTCAGCACTATATTGAAGATTTTAAAATCTACACCAAAAATCATCCAAAAATGAAATATTTCATTACTGCCGTAGGCTGTGGTGTTGCAGGCTATAAAGTTGAAGAAATTGCACCCATGTTCAAAGGTATTTCACGCAATGTCATTTTCCCTGTATCTTTTCGACCATTTGTTGAAAAAACCCTGCCCAAACTAACACAAAAATTAGTGCGTACTTTTATTCAAGACAGTGTAATTTTTAGTGATAATCCAAGCGAAACCATTCAAACATTAAATCTAACAGAGGCTGAAAAAAGTTTAGCGACCATTGTCATCAACACCCCGATGTATCCTGAAGATAGTAATGGCCGTGATCGTACTTTTGAAATTAGTGATATTTTACAAGCACTCAATGGCAAAATTTTTGAATTCCAAAGTAATTCTGAAGGTCCAATGATTTTTGGTGGTGTCATCCTTGCACTGATGGAACTTTACCAATTCAATGAGCGTGATTTCATAGAACTTTGGAATGGTGAAAAAACCATTGCTCCCCCTAAACCTGAGCATCATGCAAAGAGATAAATTATAGTATGTTTTGTATACACCATAATGACTAAATAAAATCATTTAGATGCTAGATATATGTATTAGATTTCAGATGCACAAAATATTTTTTTAATACACAACTTTTCATTATGAACGTTATAGGCATATGGCAAAGTTAGATTTATCTATCTTTGCTCTTTCTCCTATTCGCTTGTAGTTACAAGACTTTAGTAGCGTAAGACAAATTTTTGATGAGTGGACTGTGCAAGGAGTTACCGATATTAAGCAATATCTGCTGGAAGATCCGAATCGTTTTCGCCCTCGTCTTGCGACTATTGAAACTGTACATATCAATCAAAGTACACCCGATGAATCACTAAAACGTGCCAATCAAAAAATGCATAAAAAGAAAACTAAATATTATCAGGAAAAATTAAATCAGGCGAAATTCAATTAATATATTGAAGGGCTTTAAAATCCAACCTAATAAACATATTAAAACCGAGTAGCACCACAACAAACGATTAAAGGTAAAAAATAAAGAATTACTAACCAAAAACAAACAATAAATTCATATTTTGCAAACTACATCACCTATTTAAAATTTAACTATTTTTTAATCACAATATTAATGTTATATTTTTAATAATTAAAACCAATAATATGCTTGGATAGCGCAATGGAAATATTTGAATCATCAATTTTTGATTTATCACCTATACCAATGTGGCTAGAAGACTACAGTGAAGTAAAACAACAGTTTGACATTTGGAAACAGCAAGGTGTTAATAATTTAGCTGGATTTCTTAAAGAAGATCAAAGCCGTGTTACGTTATGTTCGCGAAAAATTAAAATTTTACAAGTCAATCGTAAAACATTAGAGCTATTTGAAGCGCAAAATTTAAATCATATTTGCGATAATATACATACCATTTTCAAACAAGAAATGTTTGAGTCACATATTTATGAGTTAGTTGCATTATGGAATGGTGAAAAAGAATTTTCGAGTACTACCATCAATTATACATTGAGTGGAAAACGTCTTGATATTAAATTGCGTGGTGTTATTTTACCAGGAGCTGAGCAAAATTTATCTCGTATTTTACTCACTACTGAAGATATTACCGATTATAAAAATGCTTCACGAATGGAAGAAAAAAATCGTATTTTAGCCGAATCACGATTTAATTATTCACCTTGCTCACTTTGGGTCGAAGATTTTAGTCGCGTTAAAATCCGTATGGATCAACTGCGCCAGATTGGTATTGAGGATTTTCGAACTTTCCTTGATGTGCATACCGATTTTATTCAACAATGCATAGAAGATATTATTTTAATCGATGTTAACCAAGCCACACTCGATTTATTTAAAGCACCCGATAAAGAAACTTTATTTAAAAATTTACACAAAATACTCACTAAAGAGATGCACCAAACTTTCCGTGAACAACTGATTGAACTATGGAATGGTAATATCCATCATCAACGTGAAGCAGTGAACTATGCTTTAGATGGATCGATACGCAATGTACTTTTACAATTTACGGTTTTTCCGGGTTATGAACATGATTGGGGCTTAGTCCAACTCGCCTTGACTGATATTACTGCACGTAAAAAAGCTGAAAGTTACCTCGAATATTTAGGCAAACACGATGTGCTCACCAAATTATTTAACCGTTCATTTCATACCGATGAAATCAATCGCCTGCAACGCAGCTTACTGCGCCCTGTTTCTGCAATTTTTATTGACATGAATGGTTTAAAATCAACCAATGATAATCTTGGACATGACGTTGGCGATGATATGTTACGCCGTATGGGCAATATACTCTCACGCAGTATTCAGCACACGACTTACACTGCTTCACGTATAGGTGGAGATGAATTTGTCATACTGATGTCAGGTGCAGAAGAAAAGACGACCGATGCGATTGTGATGTCAATTGAAGAATTATTAAACATTGATAATCAATACTACTCAAGCCATCAAATTAGTATTTCTTTGGGACAAGCAACAACTCTTCTACATGAAAGCATAGAATGTATGCTTAAGCGTGCAGATACTCATATGTATGAAAATAAAAAGAAATATTATGATTATATAGCGCTGAAAGAAGCTTAGAATTGCATGATCACTGTAAATACAATTTTAGATGTTGCTTTACTATTCCAATTGGTCTTATTAGAAATCCGCTTTGGTAAACTGTTCCATATCATTCATAAGGTGGGAGATCAAATTACCACTAAAGATGCTACTAAAAGGCAGTGGATATAAAGTTGAATCGTTTCAATTTGGCAATGATGACTGCTTTTATCTTAAAAATTTAGACTATCAACAACATTATATTTAAATTTATAAATTTTTCAGATAAAAAAACAGGCGCACATGCACCTGTTTTTTATTACAACTCAAACCATAAACTTAACGTTTACCCATAGAGCGACGTGTACCACGAGGTGGCATCCAAGTGCGATCTGCATAAGGTTGTGGTTTCGGACGCATATCTTCAACCTCTTCATCTGCAGCTTTCGCATCATTCGCCTGTTTTACAGGAAAAGGTAATTTTACAATGGCTTTTTTCTTGGGAGTACTTGGGGAGCTCATATGATTCACTCAATTCAATCTGCGTATATTGTACGGAAATTTTATAAACAGTGCGAGTCGGCATTACAAAGTTCATTGTTTAGATTTTTTTTGAAACAGTAATTCTTCAGTTTTTGTTCTTTTTTTAAGGTTTGGTGACATTTTGTACGGCTAAATACAACTTTTTAGGCTAAGATGGTGTGCTTTTATTTTTTATCCCAATAAGAAGGAATATTGCCGTGGACGTACGTCTCTCTGATCGTGTAAATGCCATCAAACCGTCCCCAACGCTTGCTGTTACCAATAAAGCTGCTGAATTAAAAGCAGCTGGTAAGAATGTAATTGGTCTGGGTGCTGGCGAACCTGATTTCGACACTCCGCAACACATCAAAGATGCTGCAATTGCTGCAATTAACAATGGTTTTACAAAGTACACCGCTGTTGATGGTACACCTAGCTTAAAAAAAGCAATTATTGCAAAATTTAAGCGTGACAATAATCTTGACTATGCTGCAAACCAAATTTTGGTTTCATGTGGTGGTAAACAATCTTTCTTTAACCTTGCACTTGCATTGTTAAACAAAGGTGATGAAGTGATTATTCCTGCACCATTTTGGGTAAGCTATCCAGATATGGTGATCATCGCTGAAGGCGTTCCTGTTATTGTAAAATGTGGTGAAGAACAACGCTTCAAAATCACACCTGCGCAACTTGAAGCTACAATTACAGACAAAACACGTCTAGTCGTATTAAACAGCCCTTCTAACCCAACAGGTATGATCTATACCAAAGCTGAGCTTGAGGCATTGGCTGAAGTACTTCGTAAATACCCTGAAGTATATGTTGCATCTGACGATATGTATGAACCGATCCGTTGGGATGATGAATTTTATAACATCGCAACTGTTGCACCAGACCTTTACGACCGCACAATCGTGTTAAACGGTGTATCTAAAGCTTATGCAATGACAGGCTGGCGTATTGGCTATGCAGCGGGTCCTGCAAAACTTATTGGCGCAATGAAAAAAATCCAATCTCAATCAACTTCAAACCCAACTTCTATTTCACAAGTTGCTGCTGAAGCTGCATTGAATGGTCCTCAAGATGTTCTTGAGCCAATGATTGAAGCATTCAAACGTCGTCATGACTTAGTAATGGCTGGTTTGAATGATATTAAAGGTATTTCTTGCTTACCTGCTGATGGTGCATTTTATGCATATGCAAACATTCGCCCATTGATTCGTGCAAAAGGTTTAAAATCTTGCACAGAATTCTCTGAATGGTTACTTGAAGAAACAGGCGTTGCTGTTGTTCCTGGTGATGCATTCGGTCTAGGCGGTTTCATGCGTATTTCTTATGCTACTGCTGATGAAGTCCTTGTTGATGCGCTTGCTCGTATCAAAAAAGCGGCTAATTCAATTGAAGGCGTTGACGCTGCGATTGCATCGATTGCTGCTGAAAAATAATTTAAACCTCTCCAGTTGATGTTTAGAAAACCTCGTCTTTTGAAAAAATGGCGAGGTTTTTAAATTTCAAAATACGTTTATCAAAAACATCTAGATAAATATAAAGCGCGCCCAAAGTAATGAATCCAGTAATAATGTTATAGGTCACAACAATACAACGCTTTAATTCATCACACGCAGTTAAAACTCTACTTTTACTTCTGTATGATGACAAACCATTCACTTAACTACGCTAATATTTTATGTATAAATTAAAAGTTGAAAATTATACAAAAAATTAAAAAAACATTTTTTGTTTGAATATTTAATAAAAATATTTTTAAATATGCAAATACAACAAATTAAATATACTGTTTGGAGAAATATGCGCTACAAAATTATTGATGTATTCCAACAACAAAACCTCCCTCAATACATCGCTCAATGCCTAAAGCAACACTCTCCTCGTTTTATTATTATTTCTAGCAGTCGTATATTGTGTAAAGAAACTGATATTATTGATGTCGATTTCAATCTCATGTCTGCATCATGGGCGACAGGTGAAAATATTGCCTTAAATATTCTCCACAGCGCAGATAGCCTCGATAAATTTTACGAATCTGACCACTAAAAGAACAAAAATAATAATATTACCCTGCTATTTAATTTTCAACCTCATTGGTTCACACTATTTCTTTGACTTATAAGTTCCTTTTTGGAACTATAAAAATATAACAAACCAGATAAAGGATTTTAAAATGAAGCACCCAAAAGAAATGACAGGTATTGAATTTTTACAAGCCATGGCTGCAGGTCATATTCCACGTGCAAGCATCAGTGAAACCATTCCAATGGAAATGAAAGAGTTTTCAGTAGGCACGGCTATTTTCATGGTTAAAGCAGGCAATCAACACCTCAATCCTTTAGGGGGCGTACATGGTGGTTTTGCAGCAACGGTGCTTGATTCTGTAACGGGTTGTGCGATTCACACCCTACTCGATGCAGGTATAGGCTACGGTACAATTGATTTGAATATTAAAATGTGCCGTCCTATTCCCAAAGATAAAGAACTGACTGCAATTGGTACAACCATCAATATGAGCAAAAACTTAGGTATTTCTGAAGGAAAAATTGTCGATGAGGATGGAAAACTCTATGCCCATGCAACGGCAACATGCATGATTATTCATCCAAATAAATAGTTTTAAATATATACGCATCTATTACTTTAAAAGTGCAATCACTCGATTGCACTTAAAGATAAACACAGAAACTATTTGAATCAATTATTTTGAGTACATTAAACTGCTGACTTTAAAGCAGTTAGTAATTGCTTACGATCCAACTTGTGTGCTGAAGTACCTTTATAGTTCGCATAATATTGAAATACACTATTTAAACTAACATGTACTGCTTTATTTTCAGACTGTGACCATACCTGAGAACGATTACTCCCTGACAATGCACTGCCTGCCAATTGGTATAGATATAAATCATTTTCACGTTGAAATGATGTTTTACGACCATCATCTTTATGCTCACCTAAACGTAAGCATGAATCATTGATTAACCATTTTTCACTAAACCAAAGATGTAATAAATCACCTAAAAATAAATCAATATGCCCCAAAGGCCATACACGAATATAAGCATTTTCAACAGGTGTAAAATATTGGTCAGGGTGAGATAAGATAGAAAGATAATGTGTCTTGTAATAATCAAGGTTTTGGAAAATATTTGAAATGCTAAGCGTATTCATTCGCTGTCTCCTGTTTAGCCATTTTAGTGCTGGCAAGTTGGTTGAAATCCACACAGTTTAAGTTTGTACTTAAACATTAAGTTATGCATTAAATCTAGCAAGCTAAAACTAAGGATGCAAGGCAGAAATTCATTTTTTTACGATTTTTCATTTTTTCGATTAAATAAAAACCATACGATAAAAAAATGAAGTTGTTATGACAATTTTAACTTGACCCAATTTAAAATCCCCTTATAATCGCACTCAGATTCTCCAATAGCTCAGTCGGTAGAGCGACGGACTGTTAATCCGCAGGTCCCTGGTTCGAGCCCAGGTTGGAGAGCCAAATACTAAAAAGCCCACTCATCTGAAGTGGGCTTTTTTCTGCCTACTATTTCCAAACTTTATTTGAATAAGAAATCAAATCAATCCGATGATATAAAAAATATTCAATCATAAAAAAACCTCCCGTAGGAGGTTTGATTAAGCCGATGCAGGTACACCGCTATGAAAACGAAATAGCGCATCAGGTTCTAAAATCAAATTTTTTTCCACTTCACGAATATACTCAATGCGTTTTTGAATATCCTCTTCAGGATCTTTCAATTTCGCTGATTTAGCAACATCGAGAGCAAGCGCCAAGTAATCCTCATAATGACGTGATTCCGACTTAAGTAAATAACGATAGTATTTACCCAACTCATCATCAACAAGCGGTGCAAGCGCATAAAAACGCTCACATGAACGCGCCTCCACAAATGCACCAATCACCATAACATCAATCAGTGCTTCAGGCTCATAAGTGCGAATTTCTTTACGGAGACCACCCGCATAACGCCCTGCACTCAAACCTTCCCATTTCTGACCACGTTTGGTCATAAACTCAAGTACTTGTTCATAGTGCAACATTTCCTCACGTACCAACTGCGCAAGCTTGACCTGTAAATCAGTGAAAAAACTGTATCGGAACATCAAATTCATTGCTGTTCCTGCGGCTTTTTTTTCACAATTGGCATGATCTTGCATGAGTAATGGAAGATTGTTTAATGCCTCATCCAACCATGCTTTTGGTGTTTCACAACCCAAAAAAGCAATGACAGGTTGCATCAGTTCATCATAATTTAAATTTGACATGCTTGATTTTTCTATCCGTTTTACATTCGACTCAAAAACACGAATTAACGTGCTGCTCGAATCGCTTTCTTCATATCTTGTACAGCTTGCTCAAGCCCAACAAACACACTTTCAGCAATAATCGAATGACCAATATTTAACTCGTGAATTTGTGGAATTGCTGCAATAGGTGCAACATTTTGTAAGTTCAAACCATGACCTGCATTCACGACTAAACCTTTCGATGCTGCATATTCAGCACCCTGAACAATACGCTGTAATTCAGCGTGCTGTGCTTCTTCTGACTCAGCATCAGCATAAGCACCTGTGTGTAACTCAATGGTCGGTGCACCACATGCCACTGCTGCATCAATTTGTGCAAAATCAGCATCAATAAATAAAGAAACATCACAACCGATTACTGACAGTGCCTGTGTTGCAGCTTTAACATCATCAAAGTGTCCAACCACATCTAAACCACCTTCTGTCGTGATTTCTTGACGTTTTTCAGGTACAAAACAAACATGCTGTGGCTGAATTTCTTTTGCAAAGGCAACCATTTCATCGGTCACAGCCAACTCAAGGTTCATATGAGTTTTCAGTAAAGGACGCATACGGCGCACATCATCATCTTGGATATGACGACGATCTTCACGTAAATGCAGTGTAATCCCCTCTGCCCCTGCTTGCTCACAAACTAATGCCGCTTTTACAGGATCAGGATAAGCCGTACCACGTGCCTGTCTAAGCGTTGCAACATGATCAATGTTCACACCAAGCAATGCAGCCATAACATTTTCCTAATAAGTTTGATCGATAAAACGTTATCGATTTGCAATTTTTGATTGTGCGTTTTGAATCCACAATTGACGGCTTTTCAATGGACGATCGCCCAATAAAGCACTAATCATTTGCCGATAAAGCTTCGTCAGTAATTGTAACTGTTCTAAGTTGAAATCCATACCTTTTTCATAATACTGCATACACAGAATCTGCTCCCCTGTCAGCACAGTAGAAGCGGTATGTGAAACAGGAATAAAGCCATCGGTCAATTGAAACTGATAACGCTGATTGCTTAATATTTGATTCTGCATTGAATCTTGACTGTAATCGAGCGGATAGCCCAACTCTTCAATTAAGGCATACTCAAACTGACGTAAAATTTGCCTGAGAAAAGCATTTTGATCAGCCTGTGTTGCCATATTTTGTAGTTGATTTAAAGTTTGATGATATTGTGCAAAAGTTTCTACCATTGCCTCTTCTAAAGGACAAAGTCGCAAAATAATTTCATTCAAATAAAAACCTGAAAAAAAGGCATCACCATGAAAAAATATAGGCTGATTAAGTATTTCGAGTTTAGAGAAATTTTTGAGTTCAGATTTACCTGAGGCTTGCACGGTGATCGGTTGATATTGTGGTGGTGGTGTCTGTCGCAAAATACCATCGACACGCCCATGCTCCTGCGTAAATAGATGAACAATATGGCTACGCTCACGGTATTTACGGTGATGAATCAAATAACCATGTAGAACTTCATTACGCATTCAACGATCACTTTATTGGATATTAATCGTCTTTATCTTTCTTCTTTTCATCTTCATCATCGCCATCAGGAATGACTGCGCCAACGACAGCAGCCGTACCTTTAACGACACCTTTAGTCACACCATACGCAGCTTTAACAGGAACTGTAACAAGTTTGTGAATACATCCTTGCAACATGAATACACATGTCAACACAGTAAAAATACGAATCATCACAGTTCCTTATTTATCGCTCGAATGAAGGACTTAACGATTAAATATCGCTATAACCCAAACTTTTCAGTGCACGCTCATCATCGGACCAACCGCCTTTAACTTTAACCCAAAGCGTTAGCATGATTTTTTGTTCGAACATTTTCTCCATGTCAACACGTGCATCCATACCAATTTTTTTCAGCTTAGCACCTTTTTCACCAATCACGATTGCTTTCTGACCTGAACGATCTACAAAAATAGTGGCATCAATATAAGTACAAGCAGGCTTTGGACGACCTGTTTTTTCATTGACAGTCGCATCTTCTGTCTTAAATGATTCAATCTGTACTGTCAAATCGTAAGGTAACTCCTCACCCAACTGACGCATGATTTTTTCACGAATCACTTCTGATGCTAAGAAACGCTCAGAACGGTCTGTAATTTGTTCAAGTGAATACAGTGGTGGTTGAAACGGCAAATATTTCTCAATTGTATTACGTAAATGATCGAGATTTGCACCACGAAGCGCAGATACTGGAACAATTTCAGCAAAATTCATCAATTTTGCACGTTCTTGAATCAGTGGTAATGCATGATTTTTATTTTCAAGTGTATCAATTTTATTGATCACTAGAATCACAGGCATATCCGCATTCTTTAGTTTTTCTAAAACCAATTCATCATTTTGTGTCCACTTGTCTGCATCGAGTACAAACAACACAAGATTTACATCACGCAATGCAGAAGAAGCTGCTTTATTCATCATTTTATTGATAGCACGCACTTCTTTTTTGTGCATACCGGGTGTATCGACAAAAACAGCTTGAGATTTTTCACGACTATCAATACCAACAATTTTATGACGAGTCGTTTGTGGCTTACGTGAGGTAATCGATAATTTTTGACCTAAAATATGGTTCATTAATGTCGATTTACCCACGTTTGGTCGCCCAACAATGGCAACAAAACCACTTTTATAGTCCGCAGGAATTTCTGTGCCTTGCTCGCTAAAGAATTGATTAATTAAATCATTGCCGCTGTCTTGCGACTCGTGATCAGCATCGATGTGATCGGAATGTGTATTCATGTAGATTACTGCTCCAGTAATTTTAAAAATTCTGCCGCCACTGCCTGTTCAGCAAAGCGGCGACTTAAGCCTTCGCCCATCATGACAGGTAAACCTGCCACTTCACATTCCACTTTGAAATGTTGATTAGGTGCATCGCCCTGAATATCTACAACCTCGTAAACCGGGAGAGGTTTTTTACGTGCTTGTAAATACTCTTGTAAGCGTGATTTAGGATCTTTCAACTGATCTGTTGGCTCAATATGTTCTAAATAAGGTTCATACCATTTTAAAACAATATTCTGTAGTTGGGGCAAATCCTGACAATCAGTATAAATTGCCCCAATAATTGATTCTACTGTATCGGCTAAAATTGATTCTCGGTGATGACCACCTGATTTCAACTCCCCCGTACTTAAAATCAAACTATGACTAAGTTTAAGATCATGTGCAATTTTCCCTAATGCTTCCTGACGAACCAAAGTCGCTCGCATGCGTGTCAAGCGACCTTCATTTTCGTTTGGGTAAGCATGATATAGATAATTTGCAATGATCATACCCAACAATGCATCACCCAAAAACTCTAAGCGTTCATAATTGGTTTTATGACTGACCGATCGGTGTGTCAGTGCTAATTGAAGTAATTCAATGTTTTTAAACTGATAACCGATACGGCTGAGTAAGCGTGGATCACTTACTTTGAACTGACCTTTGATCAAAACTCTTCTCGAATGTTAGGATGATATCAATATTCAGCATGAATTTTTTTCGCACTTCATATTTTTTCATCACTTCTAAACCATTTTTTGTTGAAACAGTCGCAATATCTTTGAAATGAATATCATGGATATTGTTCATGACTAAACGTTTATCCATCTGATTGATAAAATTAGATGGTGTAATATCATTTGGACTACTTTTAACCAACTCAGCAATCTGCCCATCAATCACACGATCATCCCAATAAGATGGCCATACTGCGATTACAATCTTTGCCATAAAAGCAAAAGCAACCACCCCTAATAAAATCCCGATATAGGATACACCTTGTTGAGTCTTGCGCATTTTTATTATCCGTCTTTCGCTGCAATATAATTAGTCAATTGTACCATTATGACTGAATGAAGGAACTTTCAAACCCGGTTCCTTATGCATCCAAATATAAATCGCATGACCTGTTAAGTTCTCTTCAGGTACAAAACCCCAAAAACGACTATCAGCACTTTGATCACGGTTATCACCCATAGCAAAGTAATGTCCTTTTGGTACAATCACTTCCCAATTTTCCCCATTAGATTTTACAAAACGATCATTAGCTTTGGCAACATAAGGTAAATCTTGTTTTTTCTGTGCATAATTAAATGCTGAAACAAGCGTATTTTGACCTTCAAGTAAACGCACCAAGTGCTTATGCTCACCCATCGTTTCATAATAATAGATCGACTGTGCTGTATCATAAATATCTTTCGGGCGACTAAACTGGGTTGGCGTTTGTGTCACTTTCTGACCATTAATGAATAACTGACCATGATCCGATTCTATTTTATCACCAGGTAAACCAATAATACGTTTGATATAACTAATTTTTGGATTTGCTGGATAACGAAATACCGCAACATCACCACGTTTCGGCTCGCCAATATCTAAAATTTTTGTATTGGTAATCGGTAAACGTACACCATACTGATATTTATTCACCAAAATATAATCACCAGTTTCTAAGGTAGGTACCATAGAGTCCGATGGAATATTAAATGGTTCAAAGAAAAATGAACGCAACACCAATACAACTGCTAAAACTGGCCAAAAATCATATGCCCATGAAATAATGAAATTTTCATTACCACGCCCCTTTTCTGCACGTTGCTTGAAAACAAATTTATCGAGCAGCCAAATGCCAAAAAACAACAGCGTTGCAGGAACGAGTATTAAATTAAAATCAAAATCCATGAGCTATCTGACCTTTTTCTCTTATTTTATCTATCTACTTTCAACACAGCAAGGAACGCTTCTTGTGGGATTTCAACACTACCCACTTGCTTCATGCGTTTCTTACCTTCTTTCTGTTTAGAGAGAAGTTTCTTCTTACGAGAAACGTCACCACCATAACATTTAGCCAATACGTTTTTACGCATTGCTTTCACAGTAGAACGCGCAATAATTTGTGCACCAATGGCAGCTTGAATCGCCACATCAAACATTTGACGCGGAATCAAGTCTTTCATCTTTTCAACGAGTGCAATACCACGATGACGTGCATCATTACGGTGACAAATCATAGCTAAAGCGTCGACTTTATCACCATTAATTAACACATCAACTTTAACCAAAGATGAACTTTCGAAACGTACAAAGTTATAATCAAGTGATGCAAAGCCACGTGAACAAGATTTCAATTTATCAAAGAAATCCATAACCACTTCAGCCATTGGTATTTCAAACGTGATTGCAACTTGGTTACTGACAAACTTCATATCTTTCTGAACGCCACGACGTTCAACACATAAAGTCATCACATTACCCAAATACTCTTGCGGAACAAGAATATTACATTCAGCAATTGGCTCACGTAAATCTTCAACTGTAGAACCTTCAGGCATTTTAGATGGACTATCGATATAAATCGTTTCGCCATTTTTCATCAATGCTTCATAAATTACAGTCGGTGCAGAAGAAATCAAATCAAGATCGTATTCACGCTCTAAACGCTCTTGTACGATTTCCATGTGGAGCATACCCAAGAAGCCACAACGGAAACCAAAACCTAAAGCATCTGAACTTTCAGGTTCAAAGAAAAGTGCAGAATCGTTAATTTGAAGTTTATGTAAAGCTTCACGGAACGGTTCAAAATCACTAGCGTCAATAGGGAATAAACCCGCATAAACCTGTGGTTTAACCTTTTTAAATCCTGGTAAAACTTCAACTTCTGGAGTATTCGATAAAGTAATGGTATCGCCCACTGGCGCACCAAAAATATCTTTAATACCTGCAATCACAAAGCCAACTTCACCCGCTTCCAACATACCTGTTTCTGTATGTTTCGGGTTAAAAATACCCACAGATGTCACAATGTGCGTTTGACCTGTTGATTTTACAAGCATTTTATCGCCTTTGCGAATACGACCATGCTTCACACGAACAAGAGAAACCACACCAAGATAGTTATCGAACCATGAGTCAACAATTAGGGCTTGTAATGCAGCATCACGATCACCTGTTGGTGGTGGAATAACATTGACTAGTGTTTCTAAAACGCCCTCAACGCCTAAACCAGTTTTTGCAGAACATGTTGGTGCTTCTGTTGCTTCAACACCAATAATATTTTCAATTTCTTCAATAACACGCTCAGGTTCTGCTTGAGGTAAATCAATCTTGTTCAAAACAGGTAGAACTTCAAGACCTTGCTCAATGGCTGTATAACAGTTTGCTACCGATTGTGCTTCTACACCCTGTGCAGCATCAACAACCAATAACGCACCTTCGCATGCCGCTAACGAACGAGATACTTCATAGGAAAAGTCAACGTGTCCTGGGGTATCAATAAAGTTGAGTTGATACTCTTCACCATTTGGATGCGTATAATACAGCGTAACTGAAGCCGCTTTAATGGTAATCCCACGTTCACGCTCAATATCCATAGAGTCAAGAACTTGCGCTTGCATTTCCCGATCTTGCAAACCACCACACGTTTGAATAAAACGATCAGCAAGTGTCGACTTGCCGTGGTCAATATGAGCAATAATACTGAAATTACGGATATTTTTAATATCTACAGATTTTTTAGCTTGCGCCATGGGCTACCTTGAACATTCAATTGCGTTGCGTACAAAAAGAAAATACACAACAAAAGCGATTAATAAATTGCGTGAGATTATAGCAGATGACTTTTTTAAAGTATTCATATTAATCATAGCAGTTAAATAATTATTTCAATGTACCGTTTTCAACCGTCAATATAGTAACCTTCACAAATCACGACTCAACACAATTAATATATGGCTTTTCTAAAAATGATACGGATCAAGTTCAGAATTTAACGGTTGATAAGCCTGAATAAATGTCGGTGACATCCGTTTTGGTCGCCCTGTTGCAATTTCAATACATGCCCACTTGGTATTGCCCGTAAAAAGTACGCTTTTGTCACTTGCTCGGAAAAATGCATACTGACGAAAAGAATATAAGGCATTGATATCATAGAACCATGTCCGCAGAATCACATCATCACCAAGCATTGCAGCTTTTCGATATTGAACATGATGCTCTACTGCAACCATAGCATGCTTTAGCTCTAAATATTGTTCAAGACCAACACCTAATGCCTCAATATGTGCTGTTGCGACATCTTGCATCCATGCCACATAAACTACATTATTAACATGCCCTAACACATCAATATGCTCAGGTTTGACGGTAATTTTTAGATCAAAATATGAGGTGCTCACGTATCCATCCTGTGATTTTTCAAGTATTTTATCGGCAATTTAACAAAGTACTCGCCAAGTTGAAATCTTTGGCAACAAAAAACCACTCCGAAAAGTGGTTGATTGAATCTTCATTCATCTTTCATAAAACAACCAACAATCATTTATTGTGACAAAACAATTAACAATTATTGAATGCGTAAACCCAATATTGCGTGCTGACCTTCACGGACAATAGCAACACGAGCCACTGTATTTTTCTTTAATTCTGAAACTGCTGAAACAAAATCATTAGGGTTATCAACTTTTATATTATTAACTTGAGTAATCACATCACCCGCTTGAATATTTGATTGATATGCCAAACCGCCTCGCACTACATCTTGAATCAACACACCACCCTTGATATTTAAACGGCTCTTTTCAACATCCGATAAGGCACGAATAGACACGCCCAATATAGGACCTTTTTGCGGTTTTGCCGTATTGGTATTCTCAGCTTTTGCTGGGGTATCATCTGGCGCTGAAGTTAATGTTGCCGAAATGACTTTCGCTTTATCATCACGTAAAACTTCAAGCTGAATATTTTGATTTGGCTGAGTTCGGTTCAAATAATTGAGTAATTCTGAGGTTCTTGAAATTGGTGAGCCATTATATTTCATAATCACATCGCCCGATCTAAAACCAGCTCTATCTGCTGGAGAACCCGAAGCGACCTGTGTAATCAATGAACCTTCAGGTTTTGGTAATTTATAAGCTTCAGCCAAATTACGATCAATATCTTGTAACATCACACCCAAATATGAACGTGTTACTTTACCATTTTTCTTTAACTGATCTGCAACATCCATTGCCACATCAATAGGGATAGAGAATGACAAACCCATGTAACCGCCTGTCCCACTAAAAATTCGTGAGTTCACACCAATCACTTGACCTTGTTGATTAAACAATGGCCCACCTGAATTACCTGGATTTAATGCTACATCGGTCTGAATAAACGGTACTGAGGTTTCACCCATCATATTACGAGATTTAGCACTCACAATCCCTGCCGATGCAGAATAATCAAAACCAAAAGGCGAACCAATCGCAAGTACAGGCTGTCCAACTTTAAGCTGATCAACATTGCCTGTTGCAAGTGATGGAAAATTATTGCCCTCTACTTTTAATAATGCAACGTCTGTGCGTGCATCACTTCCGACCACAGTGGCATCAATTTCACGGCGATCATTCAACATAATCGTAACTTTAGATGCATCCTCCACCACATGGTGGTTTGTCAATAAATAACCATCTTTACTGATAAAAAATGCACTACCATACGCTGTTTTTTCTTGTGGGGCTTGTTGCTGTGGAATAATGATCTGATTACCAAAGAAGCGTTTTAAAATCTCAGGCACTTGTTGTTGTAAAAGCTCTTCCTGAGTCATTTTTTTTACAACATTGACACTCACAACAGCAGGACTGACTTGCTCAACTAAATTAGAAAAATCAACTGGGGTAGCTGCCTGTGCTTGGGTTACTGCAACAGTAAAAACAGCGGCATACATTCCGTTTTGTATTAGGCGACTATTCATAAATATTTGAACCCATCTGTGATATTTTTAATAAAACTGTTTGTAACATACAAAATTATATCTTTGCGTAATAATATGTTGCGATGTTTTATAAAACAATTGCTTACTTAAGTAAGTATTAAGCCTAAATGAATATTTTATTAAATTAATCTGCCAAAAGTACGCTTTTGCCTCATAAAGCTATTGAATTTTGATCAAAAAAAGAGTGTGATGATCGGACTTTTTTAAATTAGCTGATGGACATGTCTAATTTCGAAACATCACATCAATTTGATGTCATCGTTGTGGGGAGTGGTGGCGCAGGGCTAAGTCTAGCATTGTCTCTACCTGATCATTTTAAAATTGCAGTTTTAGCTAAATCAACCCTTACCGATGCAAGCACCTATTTTGCTCAAGGAGGTGTCGCTGCGGTTTTAGATAAAACTGATTCTATTCAGCAACATATTGATGACACCATGATTGCAGGTTCGCATTTGTGTGAAATAGATGCAGTTCGCCAAACCGTTGAAGGGGGTCGTCCTTCTGTAGATTTTCTGCTTGAACAAGGTGTTCAATTTACATTAGATCAAGATGCTCAATTGCATTTAACCCGTGAAGGTGGACATTCACAACGTCGAATTATTCATGCCGCAGATGCTACAGGCAAAGCTATTTCGACCACTTTGGTTGAACGTGCGCAACAAAAAGAAAACATTAGTATCTTTGAGAATTTTATTGCTATTGACCTCATTACCACACAAAAACTCGGACAATTTGATGTCGAAAATCGTGCTGTAGGACTTTATGCACTCGACGAAGCCAATGAAAAAGTTCATACATTTTTAGCACCCTTTACTGCCCTTGCTTGTGGTGGTGCCATGAAAGCCTATTTATATACCTCCAATCCCGACATTGCCACAGGTGATGGGATTGCGATGGCTTACCGTGCAGGTTGTCGGGTTGCCAATATGGAGTTCAACCAATTCCATCCCACCTGTTTGTATCATCCTCAAGCTCGCTCCTTTTTAATTACTGAAGCCATGCGAGGCGAAGGTGCATATTTACGTTTGCCTGATGGTGAACGCTTTATGCTCCGTTTTGATGAGCGTGCTGAACTTGCTCCTCGTGACATTGTTGCTCGTACCATTGACCATGAAATTAAACGTTTAGGTATCCGTCATGTATGGTTAGACATTACCCATCAGCCCTCTGAATTTGTGAAAGAACATTTTCCAACTTTATATGCACGTCTGCTTGAACTCGGCATTGATATCACTACAGAAATGATTCCTGTTGTACCTGCTGCACACTATACCTGTGGCGGTGTTGTGGTTGATGAACACAGTCAAACTGATATTGCCGGTCTATATGCGATTGGTGAAACCTCTTATACAGGGTTACACGGTGCAAATCGTATGGCGAGTAACTCTTTATTAGAGTGCTTTGTTTATGGTATGAGTGCAGCAAAACATATGACCGAGCAATCGAATCAGCATTTCAAAGCACCGACTGTACCTGAATGGGATGCGACACAAGTGACTAATGCCGATGAAGATGTCGTAATTTTACAGAACTGGGATGAATTACGGCAGACCATGTGGAACTATGTCGGTATTGTACGAACTACAAAACGTTTACAACGTGCCTTGCACCGCATTGAAATGTTGAAGCGTGAAATTACCGAATACTATCAAGATTACCATGTGAGTAAAAACTTAATTGAACTGCGTAATTTGGTCTTGGTTTCAGAAATGATTGTACGTTGTGCGATGCAGCGCAAAGAATCTCGTGGCTTGCATTACACGCTTGATTATCCTGAACAGTCCAATGAATTAAGAAAAACCATTTTAACGCCACCTGATTTTGGCATTGAAACACCATTGGTCAATGTCGATTTATCTCAAGTCGCATCGATTGCTTAATCAGTCGATTAAGACCATAAAAAATGCCTGATTAATTCAGGCATTTTTATTCATCAAATTTTATGTATCAAAGATATCAATTAAGATTTTTGCGGTGGAATTGAATAGGTTCCTGTCACATGCGCAACAGGTTCATCCTGATCTATAGAATAAATCCAAACTTCAGCCACAATTAAGACTTTACCTACTTTCATCAATTTACATACCCCACGCAAATCAACACCACCTGAAGGCTTGCGTAAAAAATTGATATTCATGTTGGTAGTCACAGCCAAACCAATAATGCCAATTTCACCTAAAATAGCAACATACATGGCAAAATCGGCAAGTGTCATCATAGTTGGTCCTGAAATCGTGCCACCTGGACGTAAATCATTGCCACCAACATGCCATAACATGGTTGCACCGCAATCAGTGACTTCTTCGATTTCACACTTTTCCAAACTTTGTGGAAAGTATTGCTGTAAAAATTGAATAATTTCTTGTTTATTACTTTTCATGAAATTCCATCTTTATGTTCTTTTGTACATCAAAATATAAAGACTTTATCATTGAAAAACATGAACCCAATGGTTCTATTTTATCAAGTAAACAAAATATTAATTCAGATAAGACAAAGCCTCTTTAAAGACCTGTTCAGGCACTTGAGTCGCATCCAAGCGTTTCATACGCTCAGGTTCATTTTGATGAATTTCCTCAAAACCTGTACGAACTTTTTCAAAGAAGCTGACTTTTTCTTGTTCAAAACGATCTAATGCACCGCGCTCACGTGCACGAGTCATCCCAAGTTCAATAGGTGCATCTAACCAAAACGTAATATCAGGCATTTTAGCGACAAAGTTAATATTTAGTAACTGTAACTTGTCACGACTTAACCCCCGCCCTGCACATTGATAGGCAAAACTTGAATCACTAAAACGGTCACACAGAACAATTTTACCTTCTGCCAATGCAGGTAAAATCACACGTTCTAAATGCTGCGCACGTGCGGCATACATCAAGAGCAACTCAGTATCATGACTCATTTTTTCATCATGATTGATTGAAAGTAATAAAGAACGAATTTGCTCTGCAAGCGGTGTTCCACCTGGCTCACGAGTTAAAACAACATCTTTACCTGCAAACTGAAAATGATCATACAATTTTTGGATCAGTGTGGTTTTTCCTACACCTTCGGTGCCTTCAAAACTAATAAACATCACCGCTCCTTAATTTTTAGATTGCATAACAGCGCGGTATTCTTGCACTGCTTGGTTGTGATCAGACAAATTAGCGGTAAATTTATGACCACCATTGCCTGTTGCCACAAAGTAAATATTGTCTGAATTATCAGGATGCATTGCAGCTTCAATGGCTTTTTTGCTTGGAAGTGCAATTGGTGTTGGCGGTAAGCCATTGATAGTATATGTATTATATACTGTTGGTGTGCGTAAATCTTGCTTGGTAATATTACCTTTATATTGATCACCCATACCATAAATTACAGTTGGATCTGTTTGCAAACGCATCCCCAATTTTAAACGACGCACAAAAACACCTGAAACTTGTTCTAATTCACGATCAACACTGGTTTCTTTCTCGATAATTGACGCCATAATCAACGCCTCATATTTGGTTTTATACGGCACAGTTGGATCACGTTTTTCCCAAGCATCGTCTAAAATTTTCATTTGACGCTGATACAAATCTAATAAAATTTGTTTATCTGAAGTTTCTTTTGCAAAAAAATACGTATCGGGGGCAAATAATCCTTCAGGATGCTCAAAAGGAATATTAAGCGCTTGCAACATTTCACGAGTTGGTAGGTTTGTCACCTCATGCACAACCAAGCTGTCTTTTTTGAGTGCTTTGATTAAATCTTTAGCAGTTGTTCCTTCAATGACCAAAATGCGATTCATTTGCGCATTTTCAGCATTAGAAACCATTTCCAAAACTTGACGATAACTCATGCCCTGAGTTACTTCATATACACCTGCTTTCATGGTGTCGTGTATGAAAAATTTACGATATAACTTTAGAACAAGTGGAAAGCTAACCTTACCATCTTGTGCTTGTTGGTCAATAAAACGAGTATAATTTTCACCATTAGTCACTGAAAGCTTTTGTTTTTCTCCTGCTACAGGAAAAGGTTTAAACAAGCTCATTTTCAAAACAATACCAATAACAACGAGAATTGCAATAAGGGCTATTGCAATCACTTTTAAAATCTTTTTACGCTTTAGAGCAAGCTGTTGCTGTGCTTTTTTATTAGATTTAGGCTGGGTTTTAGACATAAGGCTTAAACTGATTCAATTTTAAAGTTTCAAATAACTCAACACAAGGTTGAAGGTCTAATCTGCGTTGTTGAAATGCATCTAAGTCAAATGTCTCTACAGCTTTCATGGGACTCAGCGCATTACAGAAAAATAAGCTTTGTATAGTTTGAATTTCATCAATTTTCACCTGACGTCGCTCACAAGCAATACTATGTTGTTGCATACGTTGCAAAATTTCTGCACGCATCACACCATGCACACCATTATAACGAAGTTCAGGCGTAACCCATGTATTGTTTATGCGTAGAAGACAATTACTGCTTATACCTTCAACAATCTGCCCATTTAAATCGCAAGCCAATGCCTCTGACCACTGTTTCTGTACAGCTTCTTGCTTCAACATAACTTGCTCAAGTCGATTTAATGTCTTTATACCGACCAATTCAGGCATATTTAAGCCCATTTTCCGCTCTAATATACCGCTATTGATCTGCTCAAACTTAAAATCAGATGTCTCTTGCGGATAAAACAAAACATAGATATCGGCAGGATGCTCAGGCAATGCATAGCCACGATTGCCCTCTCCACGTGAAAGCATAATTTTTAATGTGCCATTCAACTGCTCAAAATGCTGTCTTAATAATGCAATACTTATATCGATTAACGTGAAATCTACATCAAGCAATAAGCGATGTGCCGAATCAACCAAACGATTTCGATGAGCGGTTTCAAGCTCAAAAATATCTTGATGAAAACGTGCGGTGGTAAAACAACCATCACCATACTGAAATGCTCGATCTAAAATTGAAACTGAATCAACCCATTGAGCATTTTTAAGATATAACATTTGATCAAAACCTTCCTGTATTCAGCATAATCCACCTCTAAATTACGACACCAATTAGCATAAATATTCATATAAAATTCATTTTTTATTATTTTTTATGAATAAAGACAACCGTTATGCTTCATCCATATTTATGAACTTCACAAAAATATGGGAACAATGACCATGCAATTTTCAAAACTAAAAGTAAGCTTACTTGTCGCTCTCGTTTCTGTTTCATCAGTCACTTTTGCTGCAAAAGACTTTTTAAATGTCTCTTATGATCCAACTCGTGAATTATACGATGATTTTAATAAACAGTTCGGTGCTTATTGGAAAAAAAGTACGGGGCAAGATATTAACTTCAAACAATCACACGGCGGTTCAGGTAAACAAGCGCGCGCCGTGATCGATGGCTTAAGTGCAGATGTTGTTACATTGGCTTTGGCTGCCGATATTGATGCAATTGCTGAAAAGACGAATTTACTTCCAAAAGATTGGCAAAAGAAATTCCCTCAAAACTCAACACCATATACATCAACCATTGTATTCCTTGTACGTAAAGGCAACCCAAAAGGCATTAAAGATTGGGGGGATTTGGTTAAACCAGGCGTAGAAATTGTGACACCAAATCCAAAAACTTCAGGTGGTGCGCGTTGGAACTATCTTGCTGCATGGGCCTGGGCAAAACATAAATACGGCACAGATGCAAAAGCACAAGATTTTGTTCGTCAAATTTACAAACAAACCAAAGTACTCGATTCAGGCGCACGTGGTTCAACCACAACCTTTGCCGAGCGCGGTATTGGTGATGTGTTACTTGCTTGGGAAAATGAAGCTTTCTTAGCACAACGTGAGCAACCAGGTAAATTTGAGATCATCACACCAACTTTATCTATTTTGGCTGAGCCACCTGTAGCAATTGTCGAAAAAAATGTACAAAAAGATGGTAATGCCAATGTCGCAAAAGCTTACTTAAACTTCTTGTATTCGCCTGCGGGACAAACTATTGCAGCAAAAAATTACTATCGTCCACGTAATGCAAGCATTTTGAAGCAATACAGCACTGTATTTAAACCTTTAAAACTGGTAACGATTGATAAAGAGTTTGGTGGTTGGGCTAAAGTTCAAAAGCAACATTTTGAGAATAACGGTGTATTTGATCAAATTGTAAAAGAGAATAGTAAATAATCATCAATCAATACGCATCACGTAGGTAAAAGTAAGGAGTAAAGACATGATTCACACGATAATTGTTCCGGGTGTGGGTGGCAGTGATTCTGATCATTGGCAGTCTTGGTTACAACGTGAACTTATGTCTTGCTCTCGTGTGCAACAAAAGGATTGGAATCTTCCTATACTCAAAGATTGGATGAAGAGTTTTGTGACTTTAGTTGCCAAAATTGAAGCACCAATCCAAATCGTTGCACATAGTTTCGGTTGTTTGACCAGTGTTGCTGCATTAGCACAACATCCAGAGCTTACATCAAAAATCAAAAAATTGATTTTAGTTGCGCCTGCTAACCCTGCCCGCTTCGGTGCGAATGGTTTTGCACGTAATAGTCCAAATGATTATGCAACTTACTTTCATCAACTCAAAATTGCCGTACCCACTGAAATGATTATTTCTGAAAATGATCCTTGGTTAAACTTCGATGATGCACTTGCTTTGGCGAAAGCTTGGCGAATTAAACCTCGCAACTTAGGTCAAGTCGGACACATCAATGTTGCTTCAGGTTTTGGATCTTTTCCAGAAATTTATGACCACCTCATCAGTGAGCCACAGCACGCTTATATCAATAATATTGATGATAACAAGTTGTTTTTTAAATTTGCAATTTAGTCCCTGCCTTTTATGCTTGGCAAAATTTATTTTATAGCTCACTGATTTCAGTCAGCTTTCTCTCTTTGAGGAGTTCTCATGTCGCAGCGTTCCCGAGTGCTGCCAGGATTTGGTCTTTCACTAGGCTTCACCCTAGCGTATTTATCATTAATTGTGCTGATCCCATTGTCTGCCGTATTCATCAAATCCCTTGGAATTGGTTGGGATGGTTTATGGGAAATCCTCAGTTCTGAACGAATTTTAAAATCACTACAACTGAGTTTTGGTACAGCGATTATTGCTGCACTTATTAATGTTGTTTTTGGTTTATTGCTTGCTTGGTGCCTTGTTCGTTATAGTTTTCCCGGCAAACGTATTGTTGACGCATTGGTTGACTTACCTTTTGCACTGCCAACGGCTGTGGCAGGTATTGCACTCACATCACTGTATGCACCTACAGGCTGGATTGGGCAATACCTTGAACCTATTGGTATTAAAGTCGCATATACCCCGATTGGGATTACCTTGGCCTTAATTTTTATTGGTATTCCTTTTGTGGTACGTACGGTACAACCCGTCCTTGCCGATTTAGAAACCGAACTTGAAGAAGCGGCATCCGCACTTGGCGCAAATCGTTTTCAAATTATCACCAAAATCATTTTACCAATTTTATTTCCTGCATTACTGACAGGCTTTGCGCTTGCATTTGCACGGGGCGTCGGTGAATACGGCTCAGTGATTTTCATTGCAGGTAATCAACCTTTTGAAACTGAAATTGCACCATTGATGATCATTTCACGCCTCGAAGAATATGACTATGCTGGTGCAACCACGATTGCTGTGGTGATGCTTGTACTTTCATTTTTCATTCTCTTTTTGATTAATCTTATTCAGGCTTGGGCAAGTCGCCGTACAGGGAGAACTGCACGATGAGTTCATCTTCTAGCAGTGCTTTAGCACAAAAATTACAATCTCGAGATGCGACACGAGAACCTACTTGGGTCAAAGTCACCCTTATTGTCATTGCAATGATTTTCTTTTTAAGTTGCTTAATTCTTCCTCTGATTTTAGTTTTCGTGGAAGCGTTTAAACAAGGTGTTGCTGTTTATTTTTCAGCATTGGTCAATCCTGATACATTGTCTGCTGTCAAATTAACATTACTCACTGCTGCTATTGCTGTTCCACTTAACGTGGTATTTGGTGTTGCTGCTGCATGGTGTGTGGCGAAATTTAACTTTCGTGGTAAAGCCATTCTTACCACCATTATTGATACACCATTTTCAGTATCACCTGTAATTGCAGGTTTAATGCTTGTGTTGATTTTTGGTTCACAAGGTTGGTTCGGCGGTTGGTTGATGGACAATGACATCAAGATTTTGTATGCGACCCCTGCAATTGTATTGGCGACTATATTCATTACCGTCCCTTTTGTTGCTCGTGAATTGATTCCTCTAATGGAAGCACAAGGCACAGAGGAAGAAGAGGCAGCAATTGTACTAGGTGCATCTGGTTGGCAAACATTTTGGAATGTGACCTTACCCAATATTAAATGGGGTCTGATTTACGGCATCATTCTGTGTAATGCCCGTGCAATGGGTGAGTTTGGTGCAGTTTCTGTCGTTTCTGGTCACATTCGTGGTGAAACCAATACATTGCCTCTCCATGTTGAAATTTTATATAACGAATATACGTTTAGTGCAGCATTTGCTGTGTCATCACTACTTGCTCTGCTTGCGATTCTCACCCTAATTTTAAAAACGTGGGTTGAAATCCGTCAGGAAAAACAAGACCGACGCAATGACGATGCAACTGTTTAAGGAATTACATTATGAGTATTCAAGTTAAAAATATTGAAAAACATTTTGGTGCGTTCCATGCACTTAAAGACATCTCTTTAGACTTTCCTGAAGGTCAGTTGGTTGCATTACTTGGACCATCGGGTTGTGGTAAAACAACACTGCTTCGCATCATTGCTGGTCTTGAATCTGCGGACAAAGGTCAGGTGATTTTAGAAGGTCAAGATGCCACGAATATTCACGTTCGTGAACGCCAAGTCGGCTTTGTATTTCAACATTATGCTTTGTTCCGTCATATGACTGTATTTGACAACATTGCTTTTGGTTTACGTGTACGTCCACGCGCAACACGTCCAAATGAAGCAGAAATTAAAAAGCGTGTGACACGTTTGCTTGATTTGGTACAACTTGGCTTCCTTGCTGATCGTTACCCTGCTCAGCTTTCAGGTGGTCAGCGTCAACGTATTGCGCTTGCACGTGCCTTGGCGGTTGAACCCCGTGTACTTTTACTTGATGAACCTTTTGGTGCCCTCGATGCTAAAGTCCGTAAAGAATTACGCCGTTGGTTACGTACTTTACATGATGAATTACATATCACTTCTATTTTTGTGACACATGATCAAGAGGAAGCACTTGAAGTTGCTGACCAAATTGTGGTGATGAACAAAGGTGATATCGAACAAATTGGTTCACCACGAGAAGTGTATGAAAATCCGACCACGCCATTTGTCTTTGACTTCTTAGGTCAAGCCAATCGTTTTGAAGGTACGAAATCTCAAGGACTGATTCAAATCGGTTCTGACAGCATTCTACTGCCTGAGCCACAAAATGTATCAGACGGTCAGGTGATTGCTTTTGCACGCCCACATGAATTACGTATTCATGCACAACCGACTGAAAATGCATTCCAAGCAACCTTCTTACGTGAAATTTGGATTGCAGGAAAAATCATGGCTGAGTTACAAGACAGCGCAGGTAATCTGATTGAAATTGCACTCAGTTCGGAAGATGCTAAATTACATCAGTTCCGACCAAACCAAACCGTATGGATCAGCGCATCTACACTACATCTTTTTGCAAATCAGGTTGCGTAACACAACCTCAGGATGAGCAGTACATTAGCTGACTCGTCCTTATTTAAGGTACCGAAGAACATGAACTTTCAGCAATTAAGAATTATCCGAGAAACAGTTCGTCAAAATTATAATTTAACCGAAGCTTCGGCTGCACTCTACACCTCTCAATCGGGCGTGAGTAAACACATTAAAGACCTTGAAGATGAGCTGGGTGTTCAACTTTTTGTCCGTAAAGGTAAACGCTTATTGGGTTTAACAGAACCTGGTCAAGCACTGCTCAGTATTGTTGAACGCATGCTCATTGATTCAGATAATATTAAACGCCTTGCTGATGACTTTAATAAAGTCGATGAAGGAACATTAACGATTGCAACAACACATACTCAAGCTCGTTACGTTCTTCCACCTATCGTCAATGCATTTAAAAAATTATTTCCAAAAGTCCATTTGATTTTGCAACAAGCAAGCCCGACTGAAATTGTTGAAATGCTGTTACTGGGTCTAGCTGATATTGGTATTGCAACTGAATCACTCATGGCTGAAGATAATTTAGGAAGTGTGTCATTTTATAATTGGAAGCACTGCATCATTACACCTAATGATCACCCATTAGCACAGCTTAATCCAAGAGAAATCACCTTAGAAAAATTGGCTCAATATCCAATTATTACCTACCACGGTGGTTTCACAGGACGTTCTAAAATTGATACTGCTTTTGATGATGCAGGACTCAATGCCGATATTGTGATGTCAGCGCTCGATGCCGATGTCATTAAAACCTACGTTGAACTTGGTATGGGTGTCGGTATTGTCAATGATGTGGCTTATGACACTGAACGTGATCATCGTTTAAAACAAATTGATACCGATTTATTTGGAGTCAATACAACATGGATAGCTGTCCGTAAAGGACATCTTCTACGTGGTTACGGCTATGAATTCATTTCGATTTGTGCACCCGATGCCGATGTTAAAGCATTGAAAAAAATTGCTTACCCTGAAGACTAAAACGTATTTTTAATAACCCCAACAACAAAAAAACAGGCTTATGCCTGTTTTTTTGTTACATTACATTCGAATCAAAACTTACCAATGGAAACTTACACCCACTTTACCAACGGGTAACCATTTGTACTTATCATCATTACTAATTTTATCTTCTTCAGCGGCTAAATCTCTATCGAAATCTGTATTGATACCCACAAACTCACCCTCAGATTGTAGATTTACATTAGGGTTACCTGTGTAATAGGCACCGACCTCACCAAATACACCCCAGTTTTTATTAATTTTAGGTGCAAAACCTAAACCTACATATGGGGAAATTTTGTTCTCATAATCCATTTTACCATTCACTTCGCCATTGAAAACATAGTTATTCCCATTCACCTTAATCGTACCATTACTTGAACGTTTGCTAAGATCATATTCAGAATCGATATAGCCCACACCAGCGGCTACATACACCCCTTGAGCCCAACGGCTTTGACTTGTACCCCATGGACGAATCTCCGCATTTAAATACGCAAGCTTATTATCCATATCTACATCGTATTTTGTACCATTGATAGATAAATCATCTGACCAAGAAATATCTCCCCCGTTATAACCCAGTGCCAAACCAACATATGGATTAGCTGTCCATAAAAGTGCACCACCGTAACCTGTCGTACCGACTTCTACACGCGCACCTGTTGGAATGAGTTGGTTTGTATCAAAAGTTTTACCGCTATCAACCACTTGATAATCTGCCATTGCAAAACCAGATGCAGTTAATGCTGCTGTAATCGCAAAAAGTTTAAACACTTTCATTTGTATCTCCTCAAAAATTGAGCTTGTTATTTAATTCATTCATGTTTTTTTGATTTCAGTTTTATCTTAGTTCAAAACCCCTGATAAAAAGGTGACTTCTTGATGAATTTTTGCTTAATTATGTTAACTTTTGATACAATTTAGTATAAGTATCGGTATTTAAACGCTTAAAATTTACAAATTTTTTCAGCTTTTATACATTTCTGTAAGCGCTATTTTTTTATTTACTACTTTTAGCATTGTGATTTGATTTTTAGAGAATTTACCAACCAATTTGGTGTAGAATCTGTAAAATTTTTTGGAAAGAGAAGATCATGTCTCAGCTTTCAACGATCATCGAGCAAGCATTTGAAAACCGTGCAAATTTCACAGCGGCAGATTGTCCAGCTGAAATCCGTACTGCAGTTGAAGAAGCGATTTCAGCTTTAGATAACGGTACATTACGTGTCGCTGAAAAAATTGACGGTGAATGGATTGTTCATCAATGGTTGAAAAAAGCGGTATTATTATCGTTTAAACTCAACGACAACAAACCAATTGAATCATGCGACCTTCAGTTCTATGACAAAGTTGATACTAAGTTTACAGGTTGGACTGAAGAACAATTTAAAGCCGCTGGCGTACGTGTAGTACCTCCTGCTGTTGCACGTAAAGGTTCTTTCCAAGCAAAAGGCGTGATCTTGATGCCTTCATATGTGAACATTGGTGCATATGTTGATGAAGGTACTATGGTTGATACATGGGCAACTGTTGGTTCATGTGCTCAAATTGGTAAAAATGTACACTTGTCAGGTGGCGTAGGTATTGGTGGTGTTCTTGAGCCACTTCAAGCAAACCCGACCATTATTGAAGATAACTGCTTCATTGGTGCACGTTCTGAAATTGTTGAAGGCGTGATTGTTGAAGAAGGTTCTGTGATTTCAATGGGTGTATTCATTGGTCAATCAACTAAAATCTTTGACCGTGCAACTGGCGAAGTTCACTATGGTCGTGTCCCAGCAGGTTCAGTTGTTGTTGCGGGTAGCTTACCGTCTAAATGCGGTACTTACAGCCTTTACGCTGCAATTATTGTGAAAAAAGTTGATGCAAAAACTCGTTCAAAAACGAGCTTAAACGACTTACTTCGCGAAGACTAATTCTTTTATTTCTTGCGGAACTTTCGCCGCCTATTGGCGTAATAGCTCCTCGTCTCTACGGTCAATTCTGATCGTAGAGATTTTTCATTTTGTACACTGTGGTAAATGTTATGAATACTCTCCGCTCTTCTGCTATTCCTGTTTCTGATCCGTCTGCGGGTTTACGTATTACGGAGATTTTTTATTCCCTACAAGGTGAAGCCAATGCAGCAGGCTTACCGACTGTTTTTATTCGTTTAACGGGTTGCCCTTTACGCTGCACCTACTGCGATACAACTTATTCTTTTGAGGGTGGTCAACGTCAGTCATTGGACAGTATTATCCAAACCGCAACAGATTTTAATACCCCTTATATTTGTGTTACAGGCGGTGAACCACTTGCACAGCCAAATTGCATTCCATTATTACAACAATTATGTGATTTAGGTTTTGATGTTTCACTCGAAACAAGTGGTGCACTTGATGTATCTTCTGTAGATACACGTGTATCAAAAGTGCTCGATCTCAAAACGCCTACATCTGGTGAGCACACACGTAATCTTTTAAGTAACCTTGATCATTTAACCCCACATGATCAAATTAAGTTTGTCATCGGTAATCGTGAGGATTACGAATGGTCAAAACAGCAAGTTGCAGAATTTGAGTTAAATGAGCGGGTCAGTACTGTGTGGTTTTCACCAGCTTTTGCTGTCGAAAAAAATACAGCTCGGCTACCTGCTTTAGCGCGTGATTTAGCGCAATGGATTTTAGACGACCAACTCCCTGTTCGCTTTCAATTACAATTGCATAAATTGTTATGGAATGATGAAACTGGTCGTTAATCCGCCCTGTTATAAAATTGGAGAAGTGTTATGCGTCCTCGTGCGATCGTTTTATTGTCAGGTGGTTTAGATTCCACCACTTGTTTAGCTTGGGCTCAAGCCAATTACGACTGTATTGCAATCAGCTTTATGTATGGTCAACGCTCAACAACTGAGTTAGATGCTGCCCGTGCATTAACTCAACGTGCTGGTGTGGAACACCGTGTAATCAATATTGATTTAGGTAATTTGGGTGGTTCTGCCCTCACCGATCATAGTATTGAAATCCCAGATCATGAACAAGCTGGTATCCCAATTACTTATGTGCCTGCACGTAACACCATTTTCTTGTCTTATGCGCTTGCAGCTGCCGAAGTATTTGATGCACAAGCCATTGTCATTGGTATTAATGCTGTTGATTATTCAGGTTACCCTGATTGCCGTCCTGAGTTTATTGATGCCTTTGCCAATATGGCGCGCCTTGCAACTAAAGTTGGCGTGGAAGGAAAACCACTTAAATTTGAAACACCTCTGTTACATTTATCCAAAGCAAATATCATTCGCTTGGGTATAGAACATGGCGTAGACTACAGTCAAACAGTGTCATGCTACCAAGCTGACGACCAGGGACGTGCTTGTGGAAAATGTGATAGCTGCCGTTTACGCAAACAAGGTTTTGCTGATGCAGGTGTAACAGATCCTACACGCTATATACCGTAATAATAGGTAATGATGATGAAAATTTCTAAAACAGGTTTACTACTGACTTCACTTTTTTCTGCTGCAATGTTCGGTTCTACACTTGCTTCAGCAGATGCGGCAAGTATTGCAAAAAGCACTAACGTGAAAGCTGCGATCATTGCTGAGTGTAAAACTCAAATCACTAAAAAAGGTGGTTTAACTGCAACTGAAGCAGGTAAATACTGTACTTGTGATACCGATATCAAAGGTAAAACAACACTTGCTCAGCAGTGGGAGCTACAAAGCACACTCAATGCGAAGAAAAGTCCATCTACGTTAGCATTTGTTCAGAAGCAAAATGCAGACATGAAGGCATGTCTTGGTGCACCACTGGTTAGCAAGATTCAAACACTTGCTGAAGCTGAAATGAAAGCTGCACAAGCGAAAAAATAATCGTTAACCACAGTCTAAATTCAGCCACTTTTATGTGGCTGAATTTTTATGGAGAATATGAATATGAGTTCAAGTATTACTTTACCAAATCAAACTTTCCAAACAACTACAGGCGAAATTAATTTAGCTGAAGTTACATCAGAATGGTTACTCGTTTATTTTTACCCTAAAGATTCAACACCAGGCTGTACAGTCCAAGCTGTTGATTTTTCAACACTGAAAGAGCAGTTTTCTGCACTAAATACCACGATTATTGGGGTATCTCGTGATTCTGTGAAAGCACATCAGAATTTTACTGAGAAGCAAAATCTCAGCATTAACTTGATTAGTGATAAAGAAGAAGTACTGTGTCAGCATTTTGATGTAATTAAAGAAAAAAATATGTATGGTAAGAAAGTGATGGGCATTGAACGCTCAACGTTTATTTTCCATAACGGTACATTGGTCAAAGAATATCGTAAAGTCAAAGCTGCAGGGCATGCTGAACAAGTTTTAGCAGATTTAAAAGCACTTCAAGCTTAAGTAATTACGCTGTATAACGATTAGCCCACATACTTCATGTTTTAGATGTATAAATATATTGATGATTGAATATTTGGGCTGATCTTATAGTTAAAAAACCTATCCTAAAACAAATATAAACAGCCTTAAATTTCAAATCATTCATTTAAATGTCATACATTTAAGATCAGTGAAATTGCAATTCCCCACATTACCAATGCAATCACTCCATCTAAAATCTTCCAAGCCTTTGGATTTTCAAAAATAGGAATAAATATTCTTGCACTATAGCCCAATGCAAAAAAGAATAACCAAGATGCCGTCACTGCACCTAAAGCAAAATATAATTTCGTATTTTCAAATTGTGTCGAAATTGAACCGAGCAAAACCACCGTATCCAAATATACATGCGGATTGAGCCATGTTAAAGTCAAACAAATTAAAATGATTTTACTTAAATGTTGCGTTTCATCTGCACTAATTTGCATCTTTTGTTCTGAACCAAAGGATTGCAAGGCATGTTGTAATCCATACCAAAATAAAAACAGCGCCCCACCCCATTTAGCCCATTGTATTAATTGAGGGTACTGTTGTATCACCACTGAAAAACCCGTTACACCTAAAATAATGAGAATAGAATCGGACAATGCACATACCAAACAGACCCAAAACACAGATTGTTTTTTTAAGCCTTGTTTCAGTACAAATGCATTTTGTGCCCCAATTGGAATGATCAGGCTAAAACCCATCATTAGTCCCTGTATGTAACTATTTACCATGACCATATAACATTCAAAAAATTGTGGATGTATTATCCTGAAATTTTCATAATATTGATTATTTCTTAGAAAATATCAATCTAACTAAATTTAATTAAGTTTATAATTGGAATTAAATACACTAAAAGTACTATTTTTACACGAATAGAAAATTTCAAGTAGGATTAAAAATTATGCTTAATCATAAACATTGTGCAGCATTTTTAGCTGTTGCAGAAACAGGTAGCTTTGATCTTGCCGCAGTACAGTTGTGCATTACAGCTTCGGCAGTGACTTTACGTGTGCAAAGTTTAGAAAAACTACTCGGACATTTACTGATTGTTCGTGAGCGTCCATGTCGAATCACACAAGCAGGTCAGTCTTTATTGCACTATCTACAGCACAGTCGTTTACTTGAACAAAATTTATTGCAAAATTTGACAGGAAAAACTGAAAAATCACAGTTTTATCGAATTAACATTGCCACCAATGCCGACACACTTGCCACTTGGCTACTGCCATTATTCAAAAATATTTTGATTGAACATAAAATTGTTGTGCATTTTCAATTGGATGATCAATCACAAACGCATCATTTGCTAGAAGCTGGCTTAGTTAATGCTTGTCTAACAACTGAGCCGAATGCAATGAAAGGTTGCGTAGCACATTCTTTAGGACAAATGCATTATCGTTTTGTTGCTACACCACAATATATTGCACAGTGGTTTCCACACGGCGTAAACCGTGATGCTTTACGTGACGCACCTGCACTGATTTTCAATGAGAAAGATCATATGCACACTGGATATATTCAGCAAAAATTTGGCTTAAATCCAACCCAATATCCACATCATTTTATTCCGTCATCAAGTGCATTTGTTGATGCGATTGTCATGGGATTGGGGTATGGATGGCTACCTGATTATCAACTTAATCCACATTTAGACAGCGGAAAATTAGTTGAGATATCAAATGAATTAGCGATTGATCTGCAACTGTATTGGCATCATTGGAAACAACAATCTGAACCGTTGTCAATATTAACTGAACATATTAAAATTCATGCAAATCATGCGATGAATCTCGCTCAAAACCTCACAGATGAAGATTCACATATAGAACATTAATATTTATATAAAAAATCTATTCAAGATTAGACTTATCATTTAGTGCAAATTTTTTACTTAATTGTGTATAAATAGGCGTTTGTTGAAAATTGTTTAAAAAATCAATGCTCCCTTGTGGAAAGGCGTTCTTCAAAATTTCTCCACGATAGTAAGCTTCACGCAGTGGTGTTGCAGACATCGCTCCGACTAAACTGTCAAGCTCAAGCATTTTCCACTCAGGAAAAAATTTCAAATAATACGAAGAGTCATCTTTAAAGTGCCCAATTAAACCGACCCGATCCCCTTTGTGAATCACTCCACCCACTTTGAGTTTAACTATTTTTTGCCATTTTTCATCATTATAAACATCAATTACAGGAACAAAATGAATCCGTTTTTGATCCTCGGCAGAAAAATTCGATAAAATCATCTGTGCACGTTCATCAGCAAGAAATGGATTTTTAATATTACGTTCATTTTGCGCAGAACCTAATGCCAAAATAACGTGTTTACTGTGTTGTAGCGCAATATTCACAGTTTCCAAATGTGCCAAATGAAAAGGCTGAAAACGACCAATAAAAACGAGGTAATCAAATATATAGTTCATGCTGATTCTTTTTTATGAACTCATGAGTTGCACCACATTTGCAAATATGCGACATAATGGACTCATAAGAATATTTCAATTGAAAGCAAGGATAGTACGATGACACTCAGTTGTATTCAACAACCACATCAACATTTAAACGCAAATTTGGAAAATGGTGTACTGACTTTAGCCATTAACCGACCAGAAGCAAAAAATGCATTGTATGGTGAATTGTACCTTTGGATTGCCAAAGCATTCGATGAAGCAGATCAAGATAATGATGTACGTGTCGTGATTCTACGTGGTGCAGATACTGATTTTAGCGCAGGTAATGATATGAAAGACTTCATGGCTTTCATTTCACAACCCCTTGAAGGTAAAGAAGGTGATGGTCCACCTTTTGTGCTATTAAAATCTGCCGCACGTTTATCTAAACCATTGATCTGTGCTGTGCGTGGTGTTGCAATTGGAATCGGTGTAACTGTTTTATTACATGCAGATATGGTTTATGCAGACAATACTGCCCTATTCCAAATTCCGTTTGTGAGCCTTGGTCTTTCTCCAGAAGGTGCTTCGAGTAAATTACTCATTCAGCAAGCAGGCTATCATAAAGCGGCTGAATTACTTTTAACTGCTCAGAAATTTAACAGTGAAAAAGCCTTAAGCGCAGGTTTAATCAATAGCATTGAAGATGATGTTTACGGTCACGCATTACGTCAAGCGCAAACCCTTGCTGCTCTTCCATTGGCTTCAATCAAACAAACTAAAGCGATGATGAAACATAATCTTGAAGAAATCATCCAATGTGTTGATGATGAAGCTGTTATCTTTATGCAACGTGTTAAATCTCCTGAAATGGCAGAAGCTGTTGCCGCATTTATGCAAAAACGCAAACCTGATTTTGCACAATTCAATTAAGTTTTAAAACTAAAAATGAATTGAAAATAAAACCACTGACTTTATGAGTACAGTGGTTTTATTTTTTAAAACATATTATTTTAAAACAATGTAAATCATTAAAAAGGTTAAAAATCATGTCTAAAGTCAATACAGAAAAAAAACGTTACTATGAACCTGCACCGCAAGATATTGATGTTGAAAACTTTAAAAAAGTGGTTCAAAGCCGACGTTCCGTACGTAAATTTACCGACAAGGTGATTCCTGCTGAAATTTTAGATGATTGTCTCGACATGGCATTATTAGCACCAAACTCGTCCAATTTACAGCCATGGACATTTTATGTTGTGCAAAATCCATCTAAGAAGAAGCTATTAATTAAAGCGTGTTTAGGTCAACTTGCGGCAAAAACTGCTGCTGAACTGATTGTTTGTGTAGCTCGTACTGACCGTATTGATGACATGGCAAAACGTAATATCAACGAATTTCCATTTCCTGAAGTTCCACCTTTGGTTAAAAAATATTACACGTATATTCCACTGAACTATAAAACAGGTTACTTCAATGCATTGGGTAACTTTAAGAAAGTGGCATTTAAGGTTGCACGTACACTCGACAAGCAGCTCCCAGTGACTGCATTTACCCCTGCCGATGCTGTACTTTGGGCAAGTAAAACCACAGCTTTGGCTTGTGAAAACTTAGTTTTAGCTTTGCGCGCACATAGTTTTGACAGCTGTATGATGGAAGGCTTTGATGAACCTTTAGTACGTAAAATTTTAGACCTCAATGATCAACAATACCCTGTCATGGTGATTGGTGCAGGCGAACGTGCTGAAGATGGCGTATTCTTCCCACAATATCGCTTTGATCGTGAATTATTTATTCAGAAAGTTTAACCTTTTGTAAGTCCTTCACCTTTAGACAAAGAGATTGACTTATTTTCATTTACTTTTTGTACTTTAATCCCTCTTTGCGAAGCAAAGCTCCTATCCCTTTAAAAAGGGAGGGGCTTTATTTATCCAATCTCAACCATCTGAATAAACTCAAATGCAGGCTCTTCATAAGGATGGCTTGCTTTTAATGCTTTTGCCACTGCACCAGCAAATTTATCAGGCACGATGGTTTCCACTCGCCATTCAGGCACTAGCTCTAAAGTATCCAATTCACCAATAAACGGATTTGCACCTTTAATAGGCTTAAATTGCCCTGTGCCTAATACTTGCCATGCACAATGCTCATAATTTCCTATTCCACCTGCACCTACATTAAAAATGGCAGTTTTAGTACTTTCTAAATAAGCCTCAGGCACATAATAAATCAGCTTTAACATCGCGTTCCCTTTTCATGCATCACAATAAACCCCCATCAATACATGCTAAAAGATCAAATGACACGCTGACAAGTTTTTGATCAATTAAAAAATGAGTCTGACGAAAATATAGAATATTAGCGCTTTCAACTTGGAACACTTTTCGAATCCAAGTACAATAGCCCGCAGTCGAGGGGTGCTGCGACTTTTTCACAGACTCATAAATGTGAAATCGCTAGGCTCGACCATCGGTATTCTATTCAGAACAACCAAAAACGGCATCCGCGAACATACTGATCCATTTTTTCATATAGGAGATCGTGATGAACGCGGTTAATGCTTCATTTACAGATTATAAAGTTGCCGATATTTCACTTGCAGATTACGGCCGTAAAGAAATCAAACTTGCTGAAGCTGAAATGCCTGCTCTAATGGGTTTGCGTAAACGCTATGCTGCTGCAAAACCACTTGCTGGCGCAAAAATTCTTGGTTGTATTCATATGACCATTCAAACTGCGGTTCTTATTGAAACCCTAGTTGAATTAGGCGCAGAAGTTCGTTGGACATCTTGTAATATTTTCTCAACTCAAGACCATGCTGCTGCTGCTATTGCTGCTGCAGGTATTCCTGTTTTTGCTTGGAAAGGCGAAACTGAAGAAGAATACAACTGGTGTTTAGATCAACAAGTTAATGTAAATGGTACGCCTTGGGATGCCAACATGATCTTGGATGATGGTGGTGATTTAACATTACTTGTTCATGAAAAATATCCACAAGTGATTGCAAAAATTCACGGTGTTACTGAAGAAACAACTACAGGTGTTCAACGTCTGTATGAAATGCTTCGTGACGGTACGTTGAAAGTGCCTGCAATCAACGTAAATGACTCTGTAACGAAGTCTAAAAACGACAACAAATACGGTTGCCGTCACTCGTTAAATGATGCGATTAAGCGTGGTACAGATATGCTTTTATCTGGTCGTCGTGCGCTTGTGATCGGTTATGGTGACGTTGGTAAAGGTTCTGCACAATCACTTCGTCAAGAAGGTATGATTGTACGTGTAACTGAAGTTGATCCAATCTGTGCTATGCAAGCATGTATGGATGGTTATGAAGTTGTTTCTCCATACAAAAATGGCGTACAAACAGGTAAGAAAGAAGACATCAATCTTGATCTTCTTCAAAATACTGACTTGATCGTAACAACAACAGGTAACTACCACGTTTGTGACTCAGCTATGCTTGATTCATTAAAAGCAGGTTCAGTTGTATGTAACATCGGTCACTTTGATACTGAAATCGACACCAACTACTTACGTGGTTACAAATGGGTTGAAGTTAAGCCACAAGTACACCAAGTATATCGTTCAGAAGACGAAAATAACTACCTAATCCTTCTTTCTGAAGGTCGTTTAGTGAACCTTGGGAATGCAACAGGTCACCCATCACGTATTATGGATGGTTCTTTTGCTAACCAAGTATTGGGTCAAATGCATTTATTTGCAGAAAAATTTGCTGATCTTCCAGAATCTGAAAAAGCAGCTCAAATTCGTGTAGAACTTATTCCTAAGAAATTAGATGAAGAAGTTGCTGCTGCAATGGTTGTTGGTTTTGGCGGCGTCTTGACTCAATTGACTCAATTACAAGCAGATTACTTAGGTGTAGCTGTTGAAGGTCCGTTTAAGTCTGAGACTTATAAGTACTAAGTTTTTTCACCTCTCCTAACCTCTCTTGTTAGGAGAGGGACTTTTCATTACGGTTTTAAATAATGTAATGGATTCTCTTTCTCTTACGCCATATATGGCTCAGGGAGAAGGTTGGAATGAGGGTTAATAAAAAACAAGTCTTTGATAAAAAGGATTTAACCATGACCAAACGTGTTCCTATTTCGTTTGAGTTTTTCCCAACAAAAACCGATGCAGGTGCGGAAAAACTTAAAATCGTTCATCAAGAATTACAGCGATTAAACCCTGAGTTTTTTTCCATTACTTATGGTGCGGGTGGTTCAACTCGTGAACGCACTTTAGCTGCAATTAATGATTTTAATGGTAAAGGTACGCCTGTTGCCCCTCACCTGTCTTGTATTGGTGATGACAAAGTCCGTATCGCTGAGCTTTTAGATATTTATAAAAATCAAGGCATTGACCGTATTGTAGCGCTTCGTGGTGACTTACCTTCAGGTCAAGTCGGCTTAGGTGAATTGCCTTATGCACAGGATTTAGTTCGCTTTATTCGTGAACATTCAGGTGATCATTTCCACATTGAAGTAGCAGCCTACCCTGAAATGCATCCTCAAGCCGATAGTTTTGATAAAGACATTCAACGTTTTTGTGAAAAAGTTCGTGCAGGTGCAAATGCAGCATTAACTCAATTCTTCTTCAATCCAGATGCGTATTTCTACTTTATCGATCGCATTCAAAAAGAAGGTCTTGATATTCCTGTTGCACCAGGCATTATGCCAATCACAAATGCAAGCAACTTAATTCGCTTTGCTGATGGTACAGGTGCTGAAATTCCGCGTTGGATTCGCAAACAACTTGCGGCCTATGGTGATGATACTGCAAGTATTAAAGCATTCGGTCATGAAGTGAATGTTAAGCTTTGCGAACGCCTGATTGCAGGTGGTGCGCCAAGTCTGCATTTCTATACCATGAACCATACAGAACCAAATCGCCAATTAGTGCTTGACCTCGGTTTAGCCTAATTATATATCATCCAATTTTGTACATTTAAAAGAGTAAGCCTGAATGCCTCGTTTTTATATTGAAACTGATTTAGCAGTAAATACTACGGTTGAACTGACTGAAACAGTATTTCATCATTGGGTTAAAGTCTTACGTGCTAAATTGGGTGAAACAGCCACCTTGTTCAATGGACAAGGTGGTGAATATTATGTGACATTGTCAGAAATCAATAAAAAATCTGCACAGGTTTTTGTTGATGCTTTTAATGCTGATAATCGTACTCCGTCCAAAAGCACTCTGCTCGGACAGGTCATGAGCAAAGGTGATCGGATGGATTACGCTATTCAAAAGGCTGTAGAATTGGGCGTTGTAAAAATTCAACTTTTAACCTCTGAACGTTGTGAAATGCGCCTTAAATACGATCGTGACCAAAAGAAAATTGAACATTGGCAAGGTATTGCTATTGCTGCTTGTGAACAATGCGGTATGAACCGTGTACCTGAAATTTTAGCACCAATCTCATTAGAGGCATGGCTACAAAGTGATTTACCTGGAAGCCGTCTTGTCCTAGCACCCAATAAAAATCAGCAAAATGTCTTACAAAATACAGGCTCATCACTTGCTGTACTGATCGGTCCTGAAGGCGGATTGAGTGAAACTGAAATCAATATGGCCAACGAGACAGGCTTTATGAGTTGGTGTATTGGTGATCGGATTTTACGCACAGAAACCGCACCCGTAGTCGCACTTACACTCATAAACTTTACCTAAATCAACATTTACATAAAAAATGTTAATTAGTTAGAATTATATTGATTTTTAAGCCTAACAAAAGTAACGTAATATTGATGAAAAGAATAAATTTAATCATTGATTCAACGTGGCTTTATATTGAAAATATTGTTCAATCATACTTCCAATATATTAAATTAATACAGCGATAGGTGTAATGCATATGATTGAAGTTCAAGGCGAGCCTCTTTCTCCGAGTTCGTATGCATCACAAATTAAAAGTGTCAGCCATCATGTAAGAGTTTTTTTTATATGGGTTGTATTTATTGGTTTTTTTACCTTAAATCTTTTTCAATTAAACTTTACTCATGGTCCAATCACGTTAAAGTATTGGTTTTTAGCCCTTTGTTTAATTGCAGGGATTGCTTGGTTCAACATTCATCATGGTATATCCCGTTCAAGTTTAAACCCGCTCAATCTTGATGCCTTAAATCAACTGTACTGTTTATTGACAGGTTGTGTACTTGGAGTGGGGGTATATCTCATTCACCATTATCTTGTGATTAAAAGTGATAACCAAACCATTTTACACCTTATGATTATGGCAAATACCATGCTGAGCATGGTTTATATCATGGGAATTATTTATCTCACACAACGTTTTCGCTACTTTCTTTGGATCTATCTCCCCTCCATTCTTCCTGCATTTTGTATTGAATTATTGTTTCCTAAATCAATTCCAATACAATATCTATTAATGCAAGATATTTGGTTTGTCATGATTTTTATGGGCGCCTTTATTTCTCATAAAAATCATCAAAAACTTGATAGTATGAATATTAAAAATATTGAGCTTTTTAACCAATCACAAAAACATTTAGAAGAAGCACAACAATTACAGCAACAATTACAAGCAGAAGTCACACTCACAAAAACTGTGAAACAAGAACTACAAATTAACAATCAATTGCTTGAACAAAAAGTTAAAGAACGTACACACGACATTAAACAGATTAATGATCATCTTGAAGATCATCAGGCAAATTTAGATTTTGCTCATGAAACAGCGGGTATAAATTCTTGGCTATGGAATATTGAAAAACGAGTTTTTTCTTTATCCAAAAATAAATTCGTAAATAATTTTAGCCAGACACTCCCATCGACAATCATGACCGAATTAAATATTCATCCTGATGATTTTGGATATTACCGTCAAAATATGCGTCAACATTTACGTGGTCGTACAGAACGTTTTGAAGCAACTTATCGTATAAAACATAATGATGAGTGGGCATGGATTCAAGATATTGGCAAAGTAATTGCAAGACATCCAACCAATCACAAACCACTTCGCATGGTTGGAATACATCGTGATGTACAAAAAGAAAAGAAAGATCAAGAACAAATTCGCTTAGCGACCAATGTTTTTGATCAGGTTGCTGAAGGTGTATTTGTCCTCGATAATAATTTATGTTACCTCGATGTGAATCCTTATTTTGAACAACTCTTAGGTTTCAAGCTCAATGAAATCATTGGAAAGCACCTTTTTGATGTCACCATTCATGATGAGCCTATAGACTATCAGAGACATACTGAGTTTGCGAAACAACTCATTACCAAAGGCGAACATGAAATTGAAATCACTGAACAATTTATTTCGGGTAAAAAACTGACCCTTTGGGTGCATATTAATGCCATTAAAGATGATAAAAATAAAGTCATCAATTATGTTGGTATTATTACCGATTTAACTGAACGTATTGAACGTGAGCAACGACTTTCCTATTTGGAAAACTTTGATTTACTGACAGATTTACCAAATCGCTTTTATTTCAATCAGCAATTACATCATTATGTTACGAGTAAAAATCAGGCTTTAAAATACTTTGCACTTATTCGCATTAATATTGACCGTTTCAGATCATTCAATGAGTCTTTAAGTAATGATGCAGGCGATGAACTGCTAAAACAAGTATCTGAACGCCTACGTCAATCATGCTCAGATGCGCTGCTAATTTCCTATTTAAACAATGATGATTTTGCGATTATTTACAATCTCAATCAGAATAATTTTTCTATTCAGAAACGTGCAAAAATCATCTTAGATGCCTTCCAATTACCTTTTACTATTTTAAAAAAAGAACAAACAATTTCCATTTCTATTGGAGTTGCACTTTACCCTGAACATGGTCGTCAAATTGATAGCCTAAATAGTCACGCTGAGCTTGCACTGTCAGAAGCGAAAAATGTTGGGGGCAATACCATACATTTTTATGCTAATAAATCGGGACAACTGCTTAATCATGGAGTAAACCTTGAAAGTGAGCTAAGAAAAGCCATTAAAAATAAAGAATTTATGGTCTATTATCAGCCCAAAGTATGTATTAAGACCAATCGAATTTTTGGTTTTGAGGCATTGGTTCGATGGCAACATCCTGAACTCGGATTAGTCCGTCCAGATATGTTTATTCCCCTTGCAGAAGAAACGAGTTTAATTAATGAAATTGGACAATTTGTACTATTCGAAACCTGTAAACAACTGAAAAAATGGCAAAATGCAGGTTTTGATTACATTCGTGTTTCGGTCAACATTGTGGCGCAACAAATTCACCGAGGTCATTTACTAAATGATATTGATCATGCACTTGAAAGTAATCAACTTTCGGGTGAGATGCTTGAAGTTGAATTGACTGAATCATCATTACTCGATAAATCGGATCATGTCATTGAATTATTAAAACAAATTAAAGAGCGAAAAATTTCAATTTCATTAGATGACTTTGGCACAGGCTACTCTTCCCTCGCTTACCTTACCAACTACCCTATTGATACTTTAAAAATTGATAAAGCTTTTATTAGCCGTATTGGGAAAGAAAAAGATGAAGCCATTGTAAATGCCATAATTGTTTTAGGACAAACCATTGGCATGATGTTGGTGGCTGAAGGTGTCGAAACTATTGAACAAATTGAGTTTTTAAAAAATCGTGGTTGTTATATTTTCCAAGGTTTTTATTACTCAAAACCCCTGACTACCACTCAAAGTACACAGTATCTTGAACAAAATGAGCTGATTGCTAATTTCTCTTAAAAATAACTTTTTAAGTCTAAGTTAGCCTAAAAAACGGGCTGAATGACTGTCCGTATTGCTCAACAAGTGTTATATTCGGTTGAATTTAGCCAAAACTGCCAGCCTCGCTGGAACATTGTAACAATAGAGATTCAGATGGACGATCAATCATTAAAGCAACAAGCCCTTTATTATCATGAATTTCCTACGCCTGGAAAAATCAGTGTTACGCCAAGCAAACAGCTTGTTAACCAACACGATTTAGCTTTAGCGTACTCACCAGGTGTTGCTGCACCATGTCTTGAAATTGAAAAAGACCCATCTAAAGCAGCACTTTATACAGCACGTGGTAACTTAGTTGCCGTGATCACCAATGGTACTGCTGTATTGGGCCTAGGGAATATTGGTCCTCTTGCTTCTAAACCTGTGATGGAAGGCAAAGGCGTTTTATTTAAAAAATTCGCTGGTGTTGATGTATTTGACATTGAAATTGACGAAAATGATCCAGACAAAATTGTTGATATTGTTGCTGCACTCGAACCTACTTTTGGTGGTATCAACTTAGAAGACATTAAAGCACCAGAATGCTTTTATATTGAACAAAAACTTCGTGAACGTATGAATATCCCTGTGTTCCACGATGATCAGCACGGTACATCCATTATCGTTGGATCTGCTCTACTGAATGCGTTGCAATTAAATGGCAAAAAAATTGACGAAATTAAAATCGTTGCTTCAGGCGCAGGTGCTGCGGCACTGTCTTGCCTAGACTTGCTTTGTGCGATTGGTGCGAAAAAAGAAAACATTATTGTTGCGGACTCACGAGGTCTACTGACAACAAAACGTGAAGGTCTAGACGACTCTAAAAAACGTTATGTACAAGACATCGAAGGCACTCAACTTGCTGATGTTATTGCAGATGCAGATATGTTCTTAGGTCTTTCTGCCGCAGGTATTTTAACCAAAGAAATGGTTAAAGTCATGGCGAAAGATCCTATTATCTTTGCCCTTGCCAACCCAGATCCAGAAATTTTACCTGAACATGCACACGAAGTTCGTAATGATGTGATCATGGCAACAGGTCGTTCAGACTATCCGAACCAAGTGAATAACGCACTTTGTTTCCCATATATTTTCCGTGGTGCTTTGGACGTTGGTGCAACCACCATTAACGAAGAAATGAAGATTGCATGTGTACATGCAATTGCACGTATGGCACACGTTGAAGCAGATGCCGCATCTTATGGTGAAAAATCTGCATCATTTGGTCGTGATTATCTTATTCCACGTCCACTTGATCAGCGTTTGATTTTGGAAATTGCGCCTGCTGTTGCACAAGCGGCAATGGATTCAGGTGTTGCAAGCCGTCCAATTCAAGATTTCTCAGCATATCGTCAACGTCTTTCTGAGTTTGTTTATAACTCAGCACTTATGATGAAACCGATTTTTGCACAAGCTAAATCTGATCCTAAGCGTATCGCTTACGCAGAAGGCGAAGATTTACGTGTACTTCGTGCTGTACAAATTGCCGTTGATGAAGGTCTAGCGCATCCAATTCTTGTCGGTCGTACTTCAGTGATTGAAGCAAACATCAAAAAGCTTGGTTTACGCCTTGAAAATGGTGAAAATATCACGATCGTTGATCAGGAAAAAAATCCTGATTATGAAGAGTTTGCAGCCGACTACCACAGCATTATGCAGCGTAAAGGGGTTACACCTGAGTATGCACAACGTGAATCACGTCGTCGCTCTACGCTCATTGCTGCAATGTTGGTCAAATTTGGTAAAGCGGACGGTATGCTTTGCGGTACTTACTCAAGCTATGATATTCATTTAGATTTCGTACAAAATGTCATTGGTTTAAAAGAAGGTCGTAATAACTTCTTTACTCTCAATGCATTGATGCTTGAAGATCGTAATTTGTTTATTGCAGACACATATATCAACCGTAATCCAACGGCTGAACAATTGGCTGAAATGACCATATTAGCGGCTGAAGAAGTGCGCCGTTTTGGTATGACACCTCGTGTTGCACTCCTTTCTCACTCGAGCTTTGGTTCAGATCAAAATGATGCGAGCGCACAAAAAATGCGTAAAGTGTTTGAAATCTTGACTGAAATTGCACCTGAGCTTGAAGTTGAGGGTGAAATGCATGCTGATGCTGCACTTGATGAAAATATTCGTCATTTTGCATTCCCGAACTCACGCTTCAAGGGTTCTGCAAACTTGTTGATTATGCCAAACTTGGATGCTGCAAACATTTCATTCAACTTGTTAAAAGCAACTTCAGGCAACAATGTCACCATTGGTCCAATTTTATTGGGTGCAGCGAAACCTGTTCATATTTTAACACCAACGGCAACAACTCGTCGTTTAGTGAATATGACTGCACTTACTGTTGCTGAAATTCAGGAAGCTGAAAAAGACGCTCTGTAATTGGTATTCACTTTGTGACTTGAATTCACATCGAGTCACTTGAGAAAACCTCTATTCTGTTGCATGATGGCATTAAGAATAGAGGTTTTTTCATGCGTGTTTATTTAGTCGGTGGTGCTGTCCGAGATCGTTTGTTAGGGCATCCCTATCACGAAAAAGATTATGTGGTTGTCGGTGCAACACCTGAACAACTGATTGCTCAAGGTTACCAACCTGTGGGTAAAGATTTCCCTGTGTTTTTACATCCTAAAACAAAAGAAGAATATGCACTTGCCCGTACTGAACGTAAGTCTGGGCATGGTTATCATGGCTTTGAATTTTATACCGACCCTTCTGTTACCCTTGAAGATGACCTGATTCGTCGTGACTTAACCATCAATGCGATGGCTATGGATGACGAGGGTACAGTTTATGACCCTTATGGTGGACAACAAGATTTAGCCAACAAAATTTTACGCCATGTTTCTCCTGCTTTTGCCGAAGACCCTTTACGTGTTTTACGTGTGGCTCGTTTTGCAGCTCGTTATGCACAGTATGGTTTTACTGTCGCCGATGAAACTCTAGTTTTAATGCGTCAATTGACTGAATCGGGTGAACTCAATGCATTGACACCTGAGCGAGTTTGGAAAGAAACTTCTCGTGCACTTATGGAAGATCATGCTGATGTTTATTTTGAAGTATTACGTGAATGTGGTGCTTTAAAAATCCTCTTTCCTGAAATTGATGCTTTGTATGGTGTGCCGCAACGTCCTGAATATCATCCTGAAATTGATTGTGGGATTCATACCATGATGTCTTTACGACAAGCTTGTAAAGCTCACTATTCATTGGATGTTCGTTTTGCCGTTTTGGTACATGATTTAGGTAAAGCCCTGACGCCAGTCGATGAATTGCCTCGTCATATTATGCATGAAGAACGTGGTATCGCACCTGTCACTCAAGTCTGTGATCGTTTACGTGTACCAACCAATACTAAGCAACTTGCACTTGCTGTGTGTAAGGAACATTTAAAGTGTCATCAAGCATTTACCTTAAAAGCAGGTACTGTTTGGCGCTTGTTACAGCGTTTAGATGTGCTGCGTCGCCCTGAACGTGTTGAAGCTTTCCTTCAAGCCTGTGAGTGTGATGCTAAAGGTCGATTAGGTTTAGAAGATCGTGCTTATCCGCAAGCGCAGTATTTGTTGGATGTGATGCATAAGGTTCGTAACATTAAGGCTTCTGACTTACCTGCGGATGTAAAAGGTCCTGATATTGGTGAAATGCTCATTCAAAAGCGAATTGAAGCGATTTCTGACTTTAAGCAAAATTATAATCAGCCTGATCAAGTGGTTTAAAAATCCCACTCAGAAATAGCGGGAACGCTCGAAGAGCTAGCAGATTTTTATAGCTCTTCAGCTAATATAAAGCATTTACAATTTTCAGGAACTTCTTGATCGTGGTTTTCATACAATCATAAAAGTTTGTTTAAAAAACTTCCATTTTTTAAGACTAGCTATTTTACTTTCCATAATATATTGAAATTAATTAATTTATTCTATCTCTTTCGTATAAGTTTTATTATGATAATTTTAGGTGAATTTAAAAGATGAGCACATTTGAGACTAAAAATTTATCTTTAAGACCATTTTCTAAAGAAAATTTAAATGAAGCTATCTTACTATTTCAAGATGAGGACTTTATGGCTTTTTCACCTAATGGTTCATTAAATGTTAAAGATGCTACAAACCGTTTTTATGAAATTTTAGAGCATTATGAAAAATACGGATTTGGAAAAATGGCTATTATCTCCAAAAATACAACTAAGATTATTGGTTACTGTGGTTTTGAAATATGTACTTTAGATGGAAGAGATCAAGCCGAATTAGGATTCAGATTAATCAAAAGTGAACGAGGTCAAGGGTACATCGTTGAAGCTGCCTCTAAATTAATAGAAAATATGAAAAATAGAGGCTTTAAAAATGTAATAGCCTTTTCTGAAGAACAAAACTTACCAGCTCATAATCTTCTAAAGAAGTTAGGATTCAGTACAACTTTCAGATCTAATTTTTTAAATATGGATGTTGTTTTCTTTAATAAAAATTTCTAAACCATTAAGTATCTAATATAATATTCTTTATAAAGTATTGATTTAATTTTCCATAAGGAGTATAGCATTAATTTTAGACAATCCATAAACTAGCAATTATTTTTTAAATTTAATATTTGACAACTCGTTCCATAATATTTAGTATTCCTCTCAGTTCACTCCCACTCAGGATCATCCATGAGTGATGACAAATCTAATTATCCAGGCCGTCCTAGACAGTTTGAAGATAAAGAAATCATTGATGCCGCTATAACTGTCTTTAGTAGTAATGGCTATGCAGGTACTTCTGCGCAAAATTTATGTGATGTTACTGGATTAGGGCGAGGAAGTTTATATAACGCCTTTGGTAGCAAACAAGCTTTATATGAACAAGCTTTGCTACGTAGCCATGAAAAAACCATGGCAGCACAATTATCCATTCTCGCACAGTCAGGACTGTTCAAAGAACGATTACGATCCCTTTTACTTTGGGGGATTGCTGAGGATCTTTCACAATCAGAACAGCATGAAGCCATGGTCTTATTCTCTGCTTTAGAGATGGGAGATAAAGATCAGGTTGTTTCAAGCCTGAATCTAGAATATCGACAACGCCTAGAGAATTCTCTCCTCACGGTATTTGTCGAAGGACAAGCAAATGGGGAATTCAGTACAAAAGCCTCAGCTCTTGAAATGGCAAGAGGCTTTTTAGCTGGATACTACGGTTTGCGTGTACTAAACAAAAATATTTCAGATAAAAGCTTTCTAGAAGATGTCGTTAATGGTCTCTTAGCCAACCTCTAACTGCGTCATCACTGCGAAAGTAATTAAACTTTTTATTTTTGTAATGATCGTTAAAGAAATAGGAATGTATTAACAAAATGCCGTTAGCAGTATATATATTAGGTCTAGCAATTTTTTCAATTGGTACAGCCGAATTGATGGTCGCAGGTATGACCGCCACTTTATCCCAAGCCTTTGGAATCAGCGTAGGTGACGTTGGACATTTAATTTCATATTATGCCTTTGGTGTCATGTTCGGCGGGCCTGTACTCACCTACTTTTTTCTAAAATATAAAGTCCAATATCGAAAAGTTTTGCTAATTCTTTTCATACTTTATGTTGTGATCCAAGGTTTAAGCGCTTTCAACTCTAGCCATGCTATTTTAATTGTAATCCGTTTTGTCACGGGTGTCTTATGTGCAGGCTGTCTGAGTCTTTCTCTTGCCATAAGCATGGCGATGGTTCCGAACCATAATAAGCCTCGAGCAGCAGCCATTGTTATTGGCGGCTTTATGATTTCCAATGTGTTTGGAGTCCCTCTTGCGACAATGATTGATCAACAATGGGGCTGGCGTATTACCTTTGGTTTAGTCGCAGTATTGGTATTCATTTGTTTGATTGCTCTAGTACGTCTTTTACCTGAAGTATCAGGCGGTGGGCAACTTAAAATGGAAGAAGAGATCAAAGCCTTTAAAAATAAAGCGTATTGGAAAGCTTGTGCAACAAGTTGCCTAATTTTAGGTGCTAGCTTTGCAGCTTTTAGTTATTTCGTTCCTGTTTTGGTCGATATCACTGGATTTAGTATGCAAGTCGTTCCATTTATTTTAATGGCATTTGGTTTCTCAAACATTGTAGGGAATATGATCACAGGTCGCTTAGCACATGACCATAGCCTTAAAATTATGCTGATTGGACTAACCGTATTAAGTATATCTTTATTTGCCTTTGCAATATTTGCCGAATATAAAACTATAGCAATCATTGCAATAATTTTGATTGGATTATCTGGTGTTCCAATGAATCCTGCAATGATGGCAAGAATTGTCAGTGTTGCGCATCCGGGTCCTATGGTCAATGCAGTACATACCTCAGTGATTAACATTGGCTTAGGTGGAGGTTCCTATATAGGTGGTTTAGCAATTACAAATGGTTATGGCTTACGTTCAGGCTTATGGATTGGTGCAGTATTGGCAATATTGGCATTGGCTTCACTTCTGCCTTACGTACGTAATCGTCAACAAGGTTGGTCTTGATACAAATGTAACGTAATCATTCTATATAATGGCACTTATGAAAAATATTTTTATTTAAAATTAAATGCTTATATCGAAAAATTGACTTGTCATCTACAACAAATCCGATATGAAACCATATCGGATTTGTTTAGTTTATTTTGATCCATTTTACAATTAAAAATAATATTTTGGATAAGTACCAATAAACCTTATTTAGTTAAGCATCGCTATCTATACATCTTTTTGTAGAGAACTTTTGTTCCTTACAGAAAATAAAAATTGTATTAAATCCCATTTTCATCTATTTATCGTTTATAAATTACGACACCTCAGCAGGGAAACTGATGACTTTTTCTAACTTCATCTGATTTTGTACCACCATCAACAAGCGGTCTATTCCCAAAGCAATTCCTGAACACTCAGGCATATTCGGCAAAGCTGCGAGTAAATACTCGTCAATTGGCATCACATGTAAACCTAATTTTTCACGCTCTGCATTATCGTCTTCAAAACGACTACGCAACACATTGGCATCAATCAATTCATCATAAGCATTGGCAAGCTCTAAACCTTCAATATATAACTCAAAACGAGCTGCAACCAACTCACCATCTGCATCAATACGTGTTTTGGCAAGAGAAGCCATTTCAGGTGGAAAATCGGTTAAAAATACAGGCGTATCAAAACCTAAACTCGGTTCAACCATGTGAGAGAACAACAGGTCAATATAACCCAAACGATCATTGCCCAAATCTAGATTTAAACCAACACGGTGACAGGCATTTTTCAATTCCTGCAAAGTCGCCTTGAGCGGATTGAGATCCAAACGATCCATAAAAGCATGTTTGTAGCTATAAATGGTCGGACGAACTTCTCCGAAACGTTGTGCTAAAACGACATTGAGCAAATCGGTCACTTCAAGCATTAAATCTTTCAATGAAAACTCAGGGCGATACCATTCCAACATGGTAAATTCACTATTGTGCTTACGCCCATGTTCATCATCACGAAATACCTTACAAATCTGATAAATCGCCCCACTGCCACTCGCCAATAATCGCTTCATGGCAAACTCAGGTGAAGTCTGTAAATAATGCGTTTGTTTTCGACCACCGATATGACGCAATGCCTGTACAGAAGCCAAATGTATATCAGTGACGCCAGCTTGCGAAAGTACAGGAGTCTCAACCTCCAACACATTACGTTCAGAAAAAAACTGACGCAATTGTGCATACATTTTGGCACGGGCTTTTAAGGCGTTGAGGTCACACGTTGGCTGATATTTGATACGAGAATCATTCATGCTTTTGGCCCACCATGTGCAGCCCATTCACGACGTAAAGGATAGGTTTTACGTAAATAATCAAAAGCTTTTTGATCCACTTTGCCATCTTTTAATGTTGCTCTTAAATTGGCATCATCGCGGGCAATGTCATAAATGGTTGATAAATATTTTTTCAGGGTTTGTTTAATGTTATTGCCATAAAAATATTGTTCACAGGCAGGTAACTTTGTTTCAAATTTTTTATGCGCGCTAAAATCAAATGTTTTGCAAAATGCATCATAAATCATCTGTGTACCACGAGCTTTACCTTCTAGGCTATAACCAGCAATGTGTGGCGTAACAAGCGTAATAATTTTTAATAATTCTTCTGAAATTTCTGGCTCATGCTCAAAAACATCAAGCACTACTCTACGCTGATTTTTTAAAATATCTGCAATTAAAGCCGCTTCTTCAACCACTGCACCGCGTGCTGAATTAATTAAAATGGTTTCAGGTTTCATCATTGCCAAAGTTTCTGCATTGATTAAATGATAGGTTGGATGCTCACCTGTTTGGGTCAGTGGTACATGCGTAGTAATGGCATTAGCTTGCTTTAATAATGTATCTAGCTCAACCTGTTGAATATTTAAATTTTTTACAAATGGATCATAACCAATCACATTCCAACCTAAAAGTTGTGCCATATATGCCAAACGTGAACCGACATTCCCTAAACCAATAATACCTAAAGTAAATTGTTTACCCAAATCTAAAAATTGAGCATCAATGTGCAATAAAGCAGTAATTACATATTCAGAAACCGCTTGCGCATTGCAACCAGCTGCATTTGACCATGCAATTCCCTGTTGTTCCAATGTGTTAATATCTAAATGATCTGTGCCAATGGTTGCACTACCGACAAATTTTAGTTTTGTATTTTCAATCAGTTGCTGATTCACCTTCGTCACTGAACGCACCAATAAAGCATCGGCATTTTTTACCTCTTCATGTGTAATTGTACGCCCTGCTTGATTGTTAATTTCTCCAAATTCGGCAAAAAAATATTCAGTAAATGCGAGATTTTCATCTGCAACGATGTTCATAGTGTTATTCCACATTTCAGTATCTTCATCATACCGTTTTGCTGAAATGATCGCTATATCGCATCTGTAGTGAATTCATCCATTTCGTTCAAAGAAATTTATACAGCGGAAAAAAATAGAATTAAAAATGCCCAATTATTAGATTGGGCATTTTTATCTTTTACATCATGCATTTATAAACTGATGCATGATACTGTTATATGATTAAGCAGCTTCACGCTCTTCAATCGGCAATACTTTACGAAGTTCATAACCCGTATAATCCGCACTTGGACGAATAATACGATTGTCTGCACGTTGCTCCATGACATGTGCAGCCCAACCTGTTACACGACTCATCACAAAGATTGGTGTAAATAGCTTGGTTGCAATGTCCATAAAATGGTATGCCGATGCATGGAAGAAGTCTGCATTACAGAACAATTTCTTCTCACGCCACATCACTTCTTCACAGCGCACTGATACTGGGTAAAGCGTGGTATCACCTACATCTTTCGCTAATTTCTCTGACCAAATTTTGATGATGCCGTTACGTGGATCATTATCTTTGTAGATCGCATGACCAAAGCCCATAATCTTTTCTTTACGTGCTAACTTACCCAACATTTCACGTTCAGCTTCTTCAGGAGACGTCCAGTTTTCAATCATTTCCATCGCAGCTTCATTCGCACCACCATGTAATGGACCACGGAGTGATCCAATCGCACCTGTAATACATGAATGCATATCTGAAAGTGTTGATGCACATACTCGCGCTGTGAATGTAGAAGCGTTAAATTCATGCTCTGCATACAAAATCAACGAGACATTCATCACTTGCTCATGCAATTCATTTGGTTTTTCACCACGAAGTAAATGCAAGAATTGAGCACCAATTGAATCATCATCAGTATTTTCTTCAATGCGTACGCCATCATGGCTGAAACGGTACCAGTAACAAATGATAGCAGGCAAGGTTGCAAGGATACGGTCTGCTACATCTTGTTGCTCATCGAATGTTTTTTCAGTTTCAATGTTACCGAGCATTGAAACACCTGTACGCATCACATCCATTGGATGTGAATCTGCAGGAATGCGTTCAAGAACTTCTTTAAGTGCTTGTGGCAATTGACGTAATGATTTGAGTTTTGCTTTGTATGTTGCAAGCTGTTCTGCTGTTGGTAATTCACCAAAGAAAATCAGGTA